>JAPUIL010000671.1 GCA_027297085.1 Verrucomicrobiota bacterium
TAGCGTCGGACCAGAACGGCTTACTCCACTTTGTTTCGGAGTGGACTCTGTATCCGCGTCGAAGGAGACGTCGTATTTTGACTCGATTCCGATTTGCTCACACAACTCGTTGATTTCGCGCTTGAGTTCGATCATTCTCAACTCGCGGCCAACGGCCATTTTGTTGAATGCTTCAATTTCGCGGATGTGTTTGTCTCGCTCTTGTTCAGCCCGCCTGAGGCCAGTTATATCCACGACGCAACAGTTTACACCAATGATTTCGCCGTCGCCTGCGCGAATCGCATAATAGTCGTGCATATACGTATGTTCCTCCCCGGGGTGGGCGAGTGGTTCCATAGTGACAGTACCCCTGATGACGGGGTCACCCGATTCGAGCACCCCTCGCAATTCTTTCTCCACGCCGGCTGCTGCAATTTCGGGCAACACCTCGGTAAGGGACTTTCCTATGTGTGCCTCTGAAGGGAGCCCATTGATTGCAGCAAGGAAATCGTTAATCTGAACATAACGAAGCTCGGCATCGAAATAACAAAGCCCCACGGGAGCGTCTTTGAACGTACGCCCCATCTCCGCAGTGATTTGTTCTTTCTGGCGATTTTGACCGGCTAATTGGCTAACCTGGCTGCGCAACGATGCGACTTCTTCTATTAGCTGTTCTCGCGTCTTCGAGTTTTCCATTCCACGTAACCTTTTCTCCAATTGCAACGGTGCCCAGAAAATCTGGGGTAGGTCACTCGCCAGCAGTGGCGCATAGAAACCCACCCCGATAATAGATAGCATTTTCAGTAAAGCAAAAGGATTGCCATCTGATCAGATTAGACACAATGCTGGATATGAGCGCATTTGAAAGGGGAATGGAGATAAAGGCAAGTAAGAACAGGGTGCTTCAAATGAAGCCATGGTCCTCACAAAAAAAACTCTTGAACCCTCTTATGAGTTCGATACATACGGAGAAAACGCCCGTGCTGCTTACGGGTAAAATGAAGCACCCCTTTGAGGAAAGTGTGCCATAAGTCTGGAAAATCGGGGAGAAATGCGGGAGGTATAATTTCAATATTTCGAGGATGCCCTATTTTTTGAGAAGATACGGCGGGAGGAAATTCAATGACGCGATCTTATCAGACGACTGACGAGTGTCTTTCGTGACATTCCCAACAACTGAGCCGCGAGGGTCTGGTTACCTTTGGCACGTTTCAAGGCTTCCGCAATCAGCACGCCTTCTGCCTCCTTCAGAGTCGGAAGTTTCTCTATGGATGAAAACCAGTTAGTTTGTGTTCCAGATGTCTGAAGAGTCATGGGATCTGCCGGTTGGGGATGGATTTTCTCCTTGAAAGATTCCAGGGAAAGTACGCCAGATTGGTGCCGACTCACCGCATCAAAAACCAAGCCCTCAAGCTCTCTGATGTTTCCGGGAAAATGGTAGGCACTAAGCAGTGTAAAAAGCTCCTTTGGCGGCGTCGGCTTCTTTTTGCTAAGGGTTTCTGCGGCCTTTTCCAAAAAGTGTTCAACTAATAATGGAATATCGCCTCGTCGATCTCTCAGCGCAGGAAGATGGATATGGTGCGTTTTGAGTCTATAATAAAGGTCTTTGCGAAATTCTCCTGTTTCCAACATTGATTCAAGCTCCTGGTTGGTTGCAACAATCACTCTGGCGTTCGATGATTTCGATATGTCGGCTCCGAGCGGGTAATACCTTCCTTCCTGCAAAAGATGCAATAGCTTCACTTGCGATTCAATGCTGAGAGTTCCAATCTCGTCAAGAAACACCGTACCCCCTGAAGCCTGTTCAATAAGTCCCTGGCGCACTTGATCCGCTCCAGTGAACGCGCCCTTGTGATGTCCGAAAAGGGTATCTGAAAACAGATTATCATCCACCCCAGCCACATTGACAGGAACAAACTGACCATTTACGCCACTGAGTTTATGTATAATATGAGCAATCAAGTTCTTACCAACACCGGTTTCGCCAGTAATCATTACAGGCATAGGACTCATCGAAATTGCCTCGATATATTGGAAAATGGACCGCATTGCACGGTCCTCAGTGACGATATCCAGAAACATCTCTGGGTGCTTCAATGTATCGGAAAGTAGATAATCTTTGAGTAAACCGTTTTGAGCTTGCAGTTGCCCAAATTGGAGGGCACGCTGGATGGTTTCTATGAAAATGTCGTTATTTAACGGTTTAACCAAATAATAAAATGCCCCCTGTTTCATGCATTCAACGGCTGTCTCCAACTCGTTAACCGCCGTCACAACAATCGTAGGAAGTTGGGGGAAATCCTGACAGATCATTGGGAGCAGATCCGCCCCCGATATGTGCGGCATCCGGAGATCTAACATAACAAGGGAAAACTCTTGTTCGCCAAGCAACGACATCACGTGACGGCTATCTGGACATTGGACAACATGATTCATCCCTCTTGAATCGAGAAGGAGACTCGCACTCATCAGAAATCTTTCTTCGTCATCAACCAGCAAAATCGGGAGCGAAGGAAACTTCACAGGATTCATGTTAAACTCCATTTCATCAATAACTTTCAATATTTTAGCTAACACTTTCGACTATGAATTCAGTTCCATGATAGACCGGGAGTATAACCGTGGCCGTCGTCCCTTTCCCAAGTTCCGAAGTGAATTCCAGATTGCCATTATGTTTTTCGACAATACCGTAGGAAACGGACAAGCCTAAACCGGTGCCATCTGTGCTCTGTTTGGTCGTAAAAAACGGATCCATGATGTGTTTCATATTTTCGGGAGCAATTCCCATTCCCTCATCCCGACAACGAATCGTCACACAATCGGAATCTTTGTCGTATGCCGTTGAAATCGTCAGGCTTTTTTCTGGGTTTTGGAGTGCGTGGCACGAGTTGGTGATGAGATTGATGACCACCTGTTCAAGCTGTTGAGAACTCCCTCGAACTGTCGGTAGGGATGGCGCATATTCCACGGAAAAATGGCTCGTTGATTTCTTGATTAGGTTTTTCAAGATCGATGTTGCCGACTCAACGATTGCATTGATATTGACCAGTCCATCCATATCGCCAGAATCTTGACGGGCAAAATCTCTCAGGCTATCAACGATTCTCTGAATGCGTGTCCCTCCCTCTAATATATCTGAAATCAAGTTACCTATATCCTTGCGCTGGCTTATGTAGGAAAGTCCTCCCAATGAAAAATCACCATTCTCTTCGTAGTATCTTTGCAAGATGGGTTTGACATCGTTCCACACGTTTTTGCAGATCGCCGCGTTCATCATGATAAAATTGTTGGGGTTATTAATCTCATGTGCAACACCGGAAACCAAAATGCCGAGCGAGACCATCCTATCCGCTTGGAGCAGTTGTTGTTGGTGTACTCGTATCTGTTCCTCTGCTTTCTTGCGCTCGGTGATGTCGTGTGTAATTACATAATATAATTGTTCTTTACCAATGACTACAGGAAAAGCAGAGCTTTCAAATGTTGAGTATTCCCCATTTGGTATTTTATGACGATACTGGAGATTTTTATAGCAGGTTTGTTAGAAATCAAATCCAGCCAGGATTTAGCAACTTTCTCGCAATCATCAGGATGCACGTTGGTCAATACATCATCTTTGTATTCTGATTCTGAACCAAAAACCTTCTTCCATGCAGGGTTTGCCCACAATGTCTTGGCATTGCCATCTCTAAGGGAAATTAAGGCAAAAGAGTTCTCAAACAACACACGCAACTTTTCTTCACTCGTTTTTAATTCTTCTTCAACTCTTTTTTTCTCTATCCTCTCTTTATGGACACTATACACCTTATCAATCATTCCCGGTAAGTCATCATACCCATTTGCCTTTGGGAGAAAGTCCAGCGCGCCCGCTTTCATCGCCTCTACTGCCGTCTCAATTCTTTCGTCAACGGTTAGAACTATAAACGAAAAATCTTTTCCTTTTGCTGTGGTCTTACGGATAATTTCCAGTCCTTCCATCGATGGAAGTCTGTAATCCATCAAGATGACATTGGGAGATTTTGTGGAATCCATAAGGTATTCATATGCTTGTAGGCCGTCTTTTATTCTGACCAAGTCATATCGATTTTCCAGTGCATCCTCGATTAGATATGCATCATCGTCATTATCTTCGACCAGAAGAATTTTTATTTTATCATGGCAATCCATTGCACATTCCTTTAGGATGTTTTACGGAGTTACTTCGCTAAATTCGCATCGCTGATAAACGCCCAGTATTTACCGAGTTCTCCGACTGTTTTTACAAACGCTTCCCATTCAACAGGTTTAGATATGTAGTCATTGGCGCCTAAGGCTAACGCTTTTTCAACATCCTCGGAATTTCTCGTGGTGGTGAGCATAACGATAGGAATGGTTTTGACATCATCATCAGCCTTCAAGATCTTCAATACATCAAAACCGTCTAATTCGGGCATTTTAATGTCGAGCAATATTAGTCCCGGCCTTGAACTGTTTCTCCCTTTATTCTTCCCTTTCCTTAATACATAATCAACAGCTTCCCGTCCGTCTTTCACCCAGATTATCTGATTTGCAAGATGACCGTGCTCCGTCAACACATCCATGATCAGATGCGCATGATCCGGTTCATCTTCGACAAGAAGCAAAATATCCAATTTTGATTTCTGCATTGTTATTTTCTCCTTAAACTACGAATCGTTTACTGTAAAATAAAATGTTGAACCTTTGCCTATTCCATCAGATTCCGCCCATATCTTTCCTTCGTGCTGTTCTATCACTTTTCTGCAGAAGGTCAAACCCATACCAACACCGTCGACATCTACTTTTTTTAACCTTTCACCGGCTTTGAATATTTTCTGAATATTATGTTCAGAGATCCCAATCCCGTCATCCTTGACATAGAAGGCATTTTTCGTGAATCCAATGGTAATATTTTTCCCGCCATAATTCAGTGCGTTAGATAGCAGATTTCTAAAGACAGATGTTATTCGTGTTTGATCGCCTTTAATATCAGGCAATTTTCTTAATTTAATCGCAACGTCTTTTTCGCTGATTTGCAGACCCATTTCATTGAAAAGCTCTTCTAATAAGATTTTTGTCTTAATTGTTCTATGGGGATTTTTCACCGTATTTAATCTTGATAAATCCAGCAGGCTCAAAATAATTTTGCGCATCTTCTCCGCATTCCATTTTATTCTTTTTACCGCATGGATTCCTTCGGCACTCATTTCTTTGGTATACCTTTTCAGTATAATTCCTGCAAATCCTACCATAGAAACGATTGGTGTCTGAAGATCGTGGGAAGCGATGTATATTAATTCCTGCATATTCTGCTCGGAAGCTCTTAACGCCTTCTCTGCCTGCTGATGTTCCGCAATTTCACTGTTGAGGTGGATATTAGCTGTCTTTAGATCCAATGTCCGCTCATCAACAAGCTTTTGGAGATGTTCAGCATAGTACGCGATCCGTCTTCTTGACACAAAGGTAATCCCTGCCAGCAGCAGAGTCAGGACAGAAACGCTCGCGACAACCGGGAAAAACCACCTTCGTTCTTGAAGCGGGATAGGGTGTACATTAAATGTGAGCTGTGCCGCTGATGTATCTACATCGAATCCCTCGTCTTGTGCGCGGACCTCTAAACTATGCTCACCGACCTTGAGCGAAATCGGCAGACCATCTTCCGGCGGCATGCGAAAATCGGTCCATGGACCTGAATCAAAACGCCATGAGAACTGAAATATCCCTTCCGCTTTCGGTTTGAACCTTTCAACCCCTTCAAATCTGACATTCAATCGATCTCCGTGCAAAACATCCACGCTACCGGCGAGAATCTGTGTTTCCGGAGGGATGCCATCAGAGCGGTAGCGAAAAACAGCACCACCCTCCCCAACAACCCACAAGTCCCCCATCAAGTCTTGAACAATGAATCTAATCATACGTGATAATGGAGCAGAGCGTCGGACGGGCCGATCGCCGGATTTGTCAGAGACGATGTAGAAGTCCCCACCTCGTTCTGCGAAAAAGAGGGTGTCTTCGGCCCCGTGGTATGCCTCCCCGGACAGTGTATTCAGATTAAACGGCGTCCAAACGTCCTCTCGATAACGTCCCAGCCCAGCTCGACCACCGGCGAAAGCATCGAAAATGAACCACAATTCATCACCACGGCCTATCGCGAGACTGACATATTTTCCGGGTAATTCATTGATCTGTTCCCAACCGTCATCGTGACGCTTTTTAACTAACCCAAAGTCGCCAAATAGCCAAAAACCGCCGGCGCCATCCACATGAAATCGTGGGGAATCAGACGTGGGAATCTCTGGAGTGAGAACCTGTGGGACATTTTCCTCATCAATATGCACTAAAAAAAAATCCTGTCCGCGTCCCCTATAAACAAGGTACCAAACGCCGCTTGTTGGATGAGGTTGGCCCGATAGGAGTAAACCCCTTGAAGTGCGTCAAAGCTTTCGGGATGCCACCCGGAGGCATTGAACCAACTCACCACATTCCGCCCGCCCGAGTTTGTTCCATGAAACCAAGAATTTCCCTGCTCGTCGAGTTGATATCCAACAGGTTTGGCGATTCCCGTTTCTGTTTCACTGTAGCGTTTGACCCCCTCCGATGAGTACCGGACAATTCCCGCCCCAGACCACGCCCATATTTCATCCTCACGACCCAATGCGATTGTGCCATGTATACCGGGAATCGTCTCCCAGTTGTTACCGTCGAAACGAACTGCTGAGTCATTACCGACAAACCAGACGCCGCCAGCGCTATCGATCAGTCGTGGAGGTGGCAGATTAGTGTACTCGTTCCATTCGCGATTTTTCCGGCCCCAGCGAAAACAAAGATTGTACCCAACACACCAGATTGAGCCGTCAGGCGCCTCCTTTAAGAACTCCACAGTTCCGAGCGAGTGGATTGGCTGGGACATCTCCTTAAAACGTGAGCCCTGCCACGCGAGAAATCTGTGGGGCGGGAAATTGGTCACCGCAATTAACTCTCCCGCCGCCGTGGAGATAATCTTTGGATGAGTCATCCGAAGATTGGTCTTTGCAAAGCGAGACCACTGTCCATTATGGAGCACGAAAAACGCTTCCGTGGAGGCTGCCATCACACCCACGGAGGGAACTTCAGCTATTGACCAAAAGAACTGATCGTAACCCAGCAGTTGCTTCTCCTCCAGGGGACGTATCCACCGATTTCCTTCCTTTTGGGCAAGTCCCTTCGAGGTCAACACAAACTGGCGTCCCTGAGAATCTCGAAAATAATCGTTCACGTAATCGCTCGGAAGACCATCTGCCTCTTGATAAATCGTCCACTTCCCATCTCGATAAGCGGACAGACCTGATGAC
>JAPUIL010000672.1 GCA_027297085.1 Verrucomicrobiota bacterium
CTTAATGATGGTGATGTTATAATTACCAACCACCCGGCTTATGGAGGATCTCACCTGCCGGATGTTACTGTGATATGTCCAGTATTTTCGGATACAAAAGAGTTGTTGGGCTTTTTGGTCAATCGGGCTCACCATGCCGAAATAGGAGGCATTTCTCCTGGGTCCATGCCGCCAGCAGCTGCTTCCCTTGCTGAAGAAGGTGTTGTCATTCCTCCGATATCGATAATGCGGAATGGCCAGGTGGACTTGAATGGTGTTGAGTCTTTGTTGAGGGGTGGGGCTTTCCCTTCACGTCGCGTGCGCGAAAACCTGGCCGATCTCAAGGCCCAGGTCGCGGCTAATTTGAAAGGGCTGGAGGAATTGCTGTCTCTGGTACGCGAACATGGAAGGGCCGTCGTTTGTCAATATATGGCGGATATCCAGAATCGGGCTGAAAGGAGCTTGCGTCGAAAACTTGCCGGGCAGGCAGATGGGTGTTATGAAGGCGAACAGAGGCTGGATGACGGAACCGTCCTAAAAGTAGTTGGCACAATTTCCGGAGAGACCCTCAGATTGTCATTTTCGGATGGAGGTGGGGTGCATACCGGGAACTTCAACGCGACTCCCGGGATTGTTTACAGTGCAGTGATCTATTTTCTCCGCGTGTGGTTGAACGAACCCATGCCTTTGAATGAAGGTTTATTGAGACCTGTTAAAATCGAATTGCCCCCAGGCCTTCTGAATCCGCCATTTTCGGACGATCCCTATAAGTGTCCACCAGTAGTGGCCGGTAATGTGGAAACGAGCCAGCGACTGGTAGATACCCTTTTGTTGGCTTTTGAGGTGGTGGCCTGCAGCCAGGGTACCATGAACAACCTGATATTTGGCAACGATCGCATCAGTTTCTATGAGACGATCGCTGGTGGCGCCGGCGCCGGAGACGGGTTTGCGGGAGAGAGTGGAGTACACGTGCATATGACCAATACCGGAATAACCGACCCTGAAATTTTGGAGTATCGGTTTCCCGTGAAGTTGAGAGAGTTTTCAATACGCCGTGGTTCGGGCGGTGATGGAGAGTTTCCAGGCGGCGATGGTCTGGTGCGTGAGTTGGAATTTACTGAACCGGTCACTTTATCGCTTCTGACTCAGCATAGGGTGGAGTCACCCTATGGTTTGAAGGGTGGGCAGCCCGGAAAAACCGGGGAGCAATGGCTTTTTCGAAAGGATGAAAAACCTGTTTGTCTGGCTCCGACCGTCCGGTTGGAGATTCAGGCTGGGGATCGTTTAAGGATTCTCACGCCTGGTGGAGGTGGTTGGGGCACCGCCCTCTAATAATTCCAGAGCTTGTTTTGTGACTCCTATCTGGTCTACCTTGATTGATCATGCAAAATCCGGCGACCCATTTATATTATCATCCGCTTTCATTACAGCATGATACTGGCAGCGGACATCCGGAACGTTCGGATCGCATACAGGCTCTGCTGGATCACTTGGAAAAAACTGGACTAAACAGCCAGTGTATTTGGAAAACCCCTGAGCCAGCAACTCTTGAGGCTATTCAGACAAACCATAGTCTTGATTATATCAAAATGGTGCAGCAAGTCGCTGCTGGCGGAGGGGGCCCGCTCGATGCGGATACTATCCTCTCCTCCAAATCGTATGAAGCCGCATTAATGTCATCGGGAGCTTGTATCCAGGGCGTAGATACCGTGTGCAAAGGTAACGCCCCCAATGCCTTTTGTATGAACCGGCCCCCTGGCCACCATTCCCGCCGGTCAACCGCCATGGGATTCTGTTTGTTCAACAACATTGCGATTGGGGCCAGGCATGCTTTGAAGCAACATGGATTGGAACGAGTGTTTATTCTGGACTGGGATGTACATCACGGCAATGGGACACAGGAAAGTTTCTATGAAGATGAGTCTGTGTTTTATTGCAGCATCCATCAGAGTCCTCTCTATCCGGGGACCGGGATGCCTTATGAAACGGGGGATGGCGAAGGGGAAGGGTTTACCTTGAATCTTACTGTTTCTTCCGGGACGCGGGGAAATATCTATGAGTCTCTCTTAAATGAAAAGGTGCTTCCTGCGATGCGAGATTTTCAACCGGAACTGATTATGATTTCTGCCGGTTTCGATGCCCATCGTCGAGACCCACTGGCTGGGGTGCAGTTGGAAGATGAAGATTTCGGAATGTTAACGAGCGGTGTACTGGATGCTGCAAACGACATTTGTGAAGGACGAGTCGTATCTGTTCTGGAAGGAGGATACGACCTCGAGGGATTGGCAGGGGGAGTCGAGCAACATCTTCGCGGTTTGCTCGGTCTGTTGTAAAGCAAGTGGTTTCAGGTCACCAAGGTCGCTTCTTTGGGCGTAGGTTCCGGT
Source organism: Verrucomicrobiota bacterium (assembly GCA_027297085.1). Classification (GTDB taxonomy): domain Bacteria; phylum Verrucomicrobiota; class Verrucomicrobiia; order Opitutales; family UBA2995; genus UBA2995. The sequence goes on from JAPUIL010000672.1 coordinate 2,364, forward strand.
TGTTCAATTAAGTCAGCCACTGCCTCAAATACCTGGGGTAAACAAATTTCCTTCGAGGAGTTTCCGCCGTGCTTTGGACAACCACTGGGTTGGACTATTCGTACCGGGCTATTGAATACCGGCCGGGTGTATACTGGATTGGTTATACCATAGAGGCCGACCGTGGAAACGCCGAGGGCATTGGCAAGATGCAAGCCGCCGCAATCGTTGGAAATGACTACCGAGCAAGATTTCAATACCATAACGAATTGCATCAAAGAGGTTGAACCTGTGAAGTCGTGGATGGATCCTGGTTCGAATTGTTCGATAATCTCGCGGCTGACCGATAAATCGGGTGAAGCCCCAAAGAGACAAATGTTGCTGTCCGGGAATAAATCCATCAGTCCGGCGATACACTCCACCCAGTAATCAACGGGCCAGCATTTCTCGGGATGATTTCCGGCACCTGAGATGAGACCAATATAGGGTGCATGGCGAGATTCTGTCTGTAAGCATCGCAGCGGGTTGATAACTTCCGAATCCGTCGCGAGCTTTAGCGGTTCGAAACCTACCTCTCCCAATAGTCCGAAGTGTCGAAAGAAATCATCCCACAATTCGATCTGGTGATTCTTTCTATCATCCCACCCTGGATCTACATCAAAGGTATCCGTCAACAGGGGACGGGTGGTGCCCGGCCATCGTATGCCGTATCGTCGGGGTGCATTTATCAATCTGGCTTCAAGGTCCCCGAAAACTGATTGCGTCAACTGGTAATAGGTATCGGGAAACATTCTTCGGAGGTTGAGAAACCGTCTGTAGTATTTCGCATTGTGTCTTGGGATACTTAGGACCTGATCAGCCACTTGAAATGCTTCTAGAAGTGGGGTGAAATGGCGATTCGCAAGGAGTGTGATCTCTGCGTCTTGCCGAGATTCCCGGATGGCCTTTATGAAGGGAAGCCATTTTACAAGATCTCCCAAATTATTGGGCATGCGCAGCCAGATACGGTTCGTGCGAGGTATGGAATCCCAGTGGTAGAAAGTTTTACTATCTACAACCAGGTTTTTCTGAAATTCGAGGTTCAGGTTTTGGTTCGGCTCCGTTTGATCTTTCCAACGGTTGTGGATCCACAGCCAGTTTTCTATAAATTTGTCGTCGCCGGTCAGTTTATTTTCCAGCCATTGATTGGATTTAAGTATAACGGGGTCGTCTTTTACTCCTTCAGAAATTTTTTCGACATGGAGATTTCCTTCCCAAAAACCTGTGCGTTCACCGTAAAGTCCTAGAACATTGGCTCCGTAAGCATGCGCAAGAAACTGGTGAAAACCGGTAGTAGAGGCTGCTCGTCCCAAAAAGAATGAAAGGTATCCGCTTTCACCTGCACTTTGATCAAAAACAAGGATCATCCAATTGTTGTCTTTTACCAGCTTTCGTGCCTGGTGAAGACCCTCTCCACGATCGATGAGGGTGATTCCATTCTTGGTACGGTTCTGCCTGGCGAACTCATCCAGTTTTTTCTGGTTCAATGGCCGGTATAGAACACCTACTTCGGGTGTATCTAGGGGTAGGCATCGGCGAACTAAAGAGCATATTTCCATCATGCTGTTTTGCACCGTCACAAAGATTACGGGCTTTGCTGGATCAACGTAGTTTTTTAGCAGCTCGATGGATTCATCTGTAGCAATTAACGTCCGGTCCAAGCGGCCTTCCGAAAAGAAAGGCGACGCAAAATTGTACAGCGTCATCTCAATAAGCCGCCGGCAACTTGTGCGCGCCTTTCGATGCTGCCAACTGATAGGCTTACCGGGGTAGGCGTGATGGAAATTGGACAGTAGGGTGCGCCGGCGTACGGTAGGAAGAAAGTAAATCAGGTCCCCTAAGACTGCTGCCAGAAATTTGGCGAATTGTAGTGGCAAGGTGGCTAGCGTCCAACCAATTATTTTTACTAGGGTTAGCACGTGATTCTGGTCGGTGATAAAAAGAATAAACTGAGGCCAGACTTGGCGCTCGGTAAACGATTGGCAAGCTCTAGCCTGCATTTCTCACCGGATGCGTAGACGAGAGTTAAAATATTTATTGTGAGTGAGTTATGAATTTCTTTCGAATTGCAGGCTGTAAAGACCGGTTTGCAACCTTCCTTCAGCCGTCGCCAGAGGCTATGGCTCGACACGGCGGGCTGACATGTTGAGTATTCCTCTCTCTTGGCTTCAGGTACGCACATCAGTGCGCGACCTCGCTTCTCGATCGTCAAGCTCAACATCTTAACTCCGTGAGAAATGCAGGCTGGGATGAATCCCAGGTTCAACGATAGATGGTAGTACCTGAAACCTTGGCCTTGAACATAGCTGATTTAGACTCGACTTTATACTTGGAATTCAAGTCTACCCGCGGCTAGGGTAGCGCGCTTTTTAACCTGCTTGATTCATGATTGATATTAAAATCCTTAGGGAAGACCCGGAACGGGTGCGCGAAGCCATTGCCAATAAGGGAAGTGATTGTGATCTCGATGCTATTCTGGCTATGGATAAAGAGCGGCGGGAGCTTATTTCCTCAGTTGAGCAATTGCGGGCCAAACAGAAGAGCGTGAATTCCGAAATGGCCTCTCTACAGAATAGTTCACCAGAATTTCTAAACAAGGTTGAGGAGATGCGTGGCGTGGCGGCACAAGTCAAAGAAGGCGATGGTCAGCTGAGAGATTTGGAAGAAGCCTGGGAACAGAATATCCTTACCATTCCGAACATTCCCCACGAGTCTGTT
>JAPUIL010000673.1 GCA_027297085.1 Verrucomicrobiota bacterium
TATTGGAAAAGATGATGCGATCGCGATAGAGTCTTTGTTCTGCACTGAGACTCCATTCCTGCTCCATTGTGAGACCGACGACTAGGATGATGGTACCCAAAGCCATGCCCGCGGCGAAGCGAAGCATGTGGCGAACCTCTCTTCGGAAAGCGATGAGAAATGCAGCCGTCGAGGCGAGAGTGGTAAGACCGAGAATCAAACCAGTCTGGATCATCGAGAAATAGCGAAAGAGGAGGAACACCCAAAGCAAAGCCCCAACGAGCGCTCCAACGTAGTCCATTTTCAGGATTCGCGCGAGATTGCTCTTAATATCCTCGGAAAAACCCTCGTTGATACGAGTGAGCAGAGGGATTTCGAAGCCGATAAGCGTGCCGATGACGCTAATGAGCAGGTATTCGACGAGCGCGAAGTGAGAAGGAAGGGCGCTAAAGATGTTTAGCATCGCGAGCGAACCGTAGCCACCGATGACCGCGAGAAGAATTTGGCTAACCGCCAGGGCATTGACGACGCGCTTGTTGGAGATATGACGCTGCAGTTCTGCTCCGAGCCCCATGCAGAAAAGCATGACGGCGATGACGATTGCCCATTGTTGGACGGAGTTGCCGAGGATGTCTGAAGCAATCTTGCTCAACGTGTACTCGTAGGCCAATCCACATCCGCCCATGGTAAACATGACGGCTGAGATGATGATCGTTTTTGATCTGGAATTTTCAGTAGACACGGTCTTCATTAAGAAGGAAAGGGTCTATCCGTCTCGGAATAATTTTGCGGATGCAACAGGAAATTCACCATGAAGCGCGAGTTGAGACGTATGTACGGCGTAGCCGTTGTCCGTTGAAAAGCCCCATTTAGCGAAGCTGTGATTCGCGCTATAACCCGACAGTAGATTTTTGTTTTCGTCTCGCATAAAACGGAAGCTGATGGGGCCAGACGAGAATGGCACTAAGTTAGGGTGGCTTCGGTCGAATCTGCGGTCCGTTCCTTTTCGAGGGGGTCAAGCCTTCAATCCCGCAAAGGAAAAATCGCCCGCCAAACCTTTGCCGGAATCATTCATGCGAAAGACGTAATGAGCCACATAAACAACCGGTCTGGCATGGCTCACTTTCGAGAATCAAACAATCGGTAAAAATCTGACCTCTACCTTTCCAGTCTGTCGATGATTTCGGCTATGAGGGCGGTCCATCCGGTTTGGTGGCTGGCACCGATGCCTTTGCCTGTGTCGGCGTGGAAGTATTCATGAAAGAGTACCAGGCCCTGGAAATGCGGATCATCCCGATAGTCCGAACTTCCTTCATAGATGGGGCGGTCGCCGTCAGGGCTCATTTGAAAGAGATGGGCGAGTCGTGCTTCAATATGCTGAGCCACTTGCTTGAGGTTCATCCAGTTACCCGAACCCGTGGGACACTCGATATTGAAATCGTCTCCGTAAAAGTAGTGATACTTTTCCAGAGCTTCGATCAACAGATAGTTGAGTGGCATCCATACCGGTCCACGCCAATTGGAGTTGCCACCGAAAAGCCAGGAATCCGACTCGCCCGGCGTATAGTGCACGCTGTAATGCTCGCCAAGCAAATCCATGTTAAAGGGATTGGCTTCGTGGTATTTCGAGAGGGAACGAATCCCGTAAGGCGAAAGAAACTCATCCTCATCGAGCATGACGCGGAGCACGCGCTCGAGTCGTTTTCGTGAAGGAATGGCCAGGAGGTGGCGATAGGCGTTCTTCTGTCCGCATTCATAAAACGCGATCTGGTCTCTCAGGTCTTTACGATGATCCAAAAACCACTGCATGCGTTTTTTAAAGCCGGACAGGTTCTCAGTCATTTCATCATCCACCACCTCAACTGCGAGCAAAGGAATAAGTCCAACGAGCGAGCGAATACGGATCGGTATGATATTACCGTCCATTTTAAGGCGATCGTTGTAAAAACCATCTGCTTCGTTCCATAGGCCGGATTCTCCGAAAGTATTCATAGCATCTGCGATATTCATGAAGTGCTCAAAAAACTTCGAGGCCATGGCATCGTAGGAATCATCCGTCCGGGCGAGTTCAAGTGCCATACTCAGCATAGTTGTACAGTAAAAAGCCATCCATGCGGTGCCATCCGCCTGCTGCAGATGCGCCCCACCCGGAAGTTCGGTCGAGCGATCAAAAGCACCGATATTGTCCAAGCCAAGAAAGCCTCCGGAAAAAAGATTATCACCCGACTCATCCTTACGGTTCACCCACCAGGTAAAATTGAGCAAAAGCTTTAAAAATGCGTGCTTGAGAAACTTGGTGTCCCGCTTCCCCTTCGAACCGGTCATTTTGTAAACACGCCAGACTGCCCAGGCATGCACGGGAGGATTCACATCGTTAAAATTCCATTCGTATGCGGAAATCTGACCGTTCGGATGCATATACCACTCGCGCAGTAACAAGGTCAGCTGGTGCTTGGCAAAATGGGGATCCAGGCGGCAAAATGGAATCATATGAAAGGCAAGGTCCCAGGCGGCGAACCAGGGATACTCCCACTTGTCCGGCATGCTGAGCACATCGCGAGCGAAGAAATGCTTCCATCCCTTATTCCGGCCCTGCAAACGCTCCACGGGAGGCTTGATCCCTCCCGGGTCACCATTGAGCCAATCATTAACCGAGAAATGATAAAATTGCTTCGTCCAGAGCAGCCCAGCATAGGCCTGGCGCTGGATATTGCGTTTATCAGCACTATCCTTTTCAGGTCCCAGTGATTCATAAAAAGCATCCGCCTCTTGGATACGTTTTTCGAAAATCCGGGCATAGGCCTTGCCGAATGGCTTGGACGGCTTTTCATCGGCAGCAGATAATCGGCAACGAAGCTCCACAGATTCTCCGGCTAAAACGACAAATCGAAAATGCGGGGCCACCTTGGTTCCACGCTGCTCCGGATTAACGGCGCCGGTCTCTGTCTCCACGATGTAGCGATTGATGCCATCTTTAACATAGGGCGTATAGTTATCATATCCCCATAAAGCCCTTGTGTTGCTCTCGTTCTCTGTAAAAAGCCAGTTTGGTTCATCGTCAGCCCCATCTGCTTCAGCCCAGAAGTGAAAGCGATCCAGGGAGCTATGATCCAACACGAGTCCGCCGTCATCAGTCATCTTAATCGACGGCTTTAATGTGCATCCTTCATGTTCACATCCCCATACCCAGGTATTTCGAAACCAAATCATGGGCAAGAGATGAAGCGGCGCGGGCTCAGGACCACGATTAAATGCACGTATGCGAATGAGCAAATCATTCGGGCTTCTTTTAGCGTATTCGACCAGAAGATCGAAGTAACGGCCTTCGTTAAACACCCCACTATCTTCGATTTCAAACCCAGAGTCGTTCAGACCGCGGCGGCGCGCTTCCTCTCGCAGTCGATCATAGGGGAATGCTGCCTGAGGATACTTGTAGAGCGCTTTGGCATAGGCATGCGTGGGCAAGGAATCGAGGTAGAAATAAAGTTCTTTGACATCCTCACCGTGATTACCTTCAGGGCCAGTGAGACCGAACAAACGCTCTTTGAGATGCGGGTCTTGCTCATTCCAAAGCGCCGGAGCAAAGCAGAGGCGGCATTCGCGATCGGTAAAACCGAGTAATCCATCTTCACCCCAACGGTAGGCCCGTAACCTGGACTGATCGTAGCTGAAAAAATCCCAAGCCTCTCCATCAGCCGAGTAGTCCTCCCGAACGGTGCCCCATTGCCGCTCTGAAAGATACGGGCCCCAGCGTTTCCAGTTCTTGGCCCGTGTCTCGTCTTCACGTAGACGGCGATATTCGAGCTGATCTTTCCTTGGAGTACTCATAGCAAATGAATGCCATGTTGAGGGAAAAGCCAAAAGGGTCAATGGTCAGCAAGTTCATCGTATTTTCGTTTCTTTTGCGGCAGCCCAGCACCATTGTGGATCAACATTTCGAATGGGACAGGCTTTGTTTTCCCGAAATTTAAATAGACTATCAGCTCAGGTAATCACGATTGATGCGCCAGCCTAAGTAAATTCCAACAAAATTGCCGATGGAGCCAAGCACGAATCCAGTCAGCAATCCAACTTTTGCGCCCATCCACCATCCCACATAACCAAGAACCATCATGCCAACGAAGATGCATAGCTTGTTCATATTTTAGCCAAGTTGAATAATGACGAACGTTGAAGTTTCTGAAGGGTGGGACGCGGAGCGGTTCGGCAAATCAAAACCCGCCTTGTTGTAGCTGGAATTCTGTTGAGGATTCATTGCCCAACTACCGTGCTAAAGCCATGGAATCGTTCAATCAATTTACAATTGCGACCCTAATTTCAGATAATTATTACATTGAACTGTAGATCTTTGCTTATCCTTTTTAGGCTGAGACGGAGAAAAAGTACAAAAGGGAGAAATCTCATGGGTTCATGTCTTGATGGTCCGATCTTCTCCCAAAGCAGGCTGTGTCTCGCCATAGCCCATGCGCGCGACGGCGGACGTGTCCAGCGTAAGCAATAGCGAAGTTGGGTCATGCCGGCCAACGGCAGCGGAACTTGATAGAATACTACTTGAAGGCGATCTGCGTTCGGTACCGGCAAATTCCGTAAGGAGTAAGTTTTCTTCCGGTGAGGAGTCCTAGCCAAAGGGATTGGCTCGCTGACATAATTGCAGTGCAATCCCGAAAGGATCACGGAGCATGATAAGGCGTGTGCCTTCCTGAGGATTCAGTTCCTCCACATAAGTGCAGCCCGCGGCCATCAAACGTTCCTTTTCCGCGCCAGCGTCCGCGGTTTCAAATGCGAGGTGGTATTGCAAATGACTCATATTGGCATAGTCGGGCATCGGTGCTGCGGGATTGGAGTAAATCTCAATAAATACCCGGCCAGTATCGTCGGCCAGGAAGCGAGTGTACGGCACCTCAGTGAGTGCCACAGCGGCGGTGAGACCACAGTTTTCAATATACCAATCGGCTACAGCGATGGAATCCTCAACGTTGATGGCGTAGTGCTCGAATTTCATAGGTCAACGAGTGGATCAAATTAAAACAGAGGGTCAAACCTGGAATCCTGCATCGACATGCACGATTACAAGGAATGACCCCAACAGGCACCATTCAAGCTTGCTCCGAATACAGCGTGAATCCTTGATGGAGAGTATGAGACTACTCCTATCATTAGTTACCCTATTGCTTTCAGTTTCCGTATTCGCTGCAGAGCGGAACATCATCTTCATCATTACGGATGATCAAAGCCCTACCCTGGGTTGTTACGGCGATCCTGTTGCTTACTCTCCCGCCGTAGATAGACTGGCCGAGGATGGCACCCTATTCATCCGCGCTTATGCGACGACCGCCAGCTGCTCTGCCAGCAGATCGGTGGTCATGTCCGGCCTGCATAATCACCACAATGGGCAATACGGTCACACACACGCCTATCACAAATTTGAATCTTACCGCAATGTTGTCAGCCTAGCCTTACCTCGGGTCCTGGCCAATGAAGGCTATCGCACCGCCCAGATCGGCAAATATCACGTGGCACCCGAGGAAGTGTTCCATTACGAAACCTACCTGAGAGCGAACGGTCGCAATGCGGTGCAAATGGCCAATGTGTCTGAATCATTTATCACCGCCGATGATCCACGCCCCTTCTTCCTCTATTTCGCCACTAACGATCCTCACCGCGGCGGTGGAAAGGACGAATATTTCGCGGGTAAATTGAAACCCGACTTGTTTGGTAACCTGCCCAATGACGCCGCACACGAGGGTGTTAATGAAGTCATCTATGATCCGGACGATGTGGTCATCCCACCATTCCTGCCCGACACGGCCGAATCACGCAGTGAGCTGGCTCAATATTATCAAAGCACCGCACGCGTCGACCAAGGTGTGGAACGCTTAATCGAGATCCTAAAGGAAAACGATCTCTTCGACAAAACGCTCATCGTTTTCACCGCCGACCACGGCATGGCGTTTGCCGGAGCAAAGACCACTATTTTTGAAGGGGGTCTGCGCGTACCATTTATCGTACGCAATCCTTACGAAAAGAACCGTGGCGTACAATCAGATGCCATGATCAGCCACATCGACATCACTCCATCGCTCCTCGATTTTGCCGGTGGCCTGGACAAGACAAAGAACGCGCCAAAGAAACTGATCCCGGCCAGTAAATATTGGAAAAAAAAGGACTACGTGTTCATGGAAAACATGGGGAAGGATGAATATAATAAATACCACGGAAAGTCCTGGATCGGCATCCTTGGCAATTCTCGTGCCAATCATTGGGAAGTTGTTTTCGGCTCCCATACATTTCACGAAATTCAAATGTATTACCCGATGCGCTCCGTGAATAACGGTCGGTATAAACTCATTTGGAATATAGCCGCAGGGCTGCCCTACCCGTTTGCTTCGGATCTCTGGGCCAGCTCCACCTGGCAGGCCTCGCTCGCCAAAGGCCCGGACACCGAATATGGCATGATGACTGTGGACGAATATGTAAATCGTCCGACCTGGCAGCTTTATGAATTGGGCGAGGTGGGCTACGAAGATAAGAATCTGGCCGAGGATCCGCATTACGCGAAAGTGCTTAATAAAATGAAAGCCAAGTTGAAGGAATACCAGAAAACCATGAATGATCCGTGGATCATGAAATGGGAATATGAATAATCGCCCTAATTCGTATGAAGAGAGAATAGTAGAGA
>JAPUIL010000674.1 GCA_027297085.1 Verrucomicrobiota bacterium
TTGAAAGAATGATGGAGAGGGTAACCAACTGCGTTTAACTTCATCCAGGCGAATGGCGAGCATGGCATCCTCGCGCTCGTACCTCAGAGTATCCTCACTATTACGAACTGCGATCGTCACAAGTCTGTCGAGGGGGGGAAGTTGCTCCACTAAAAGTTGGAGCCAGTTACCACTCTGCAAGGCGGCATGAGCTTGAGAATCTTCTATGCCAAAACTTACCAGCTTCTCGATTGTACTCTCGAAAGTAGTATAGTCGCTCCTCAATGACCGATATAGCTTCAGTTCTTCAATTACTAAACGCGCCTCTTCAATGGCACTGGCTTGCCCGGATTCTTTAAGCACACGTAACTGACGTTCCTGATCTAACAACTCCTTTAATCGATTTGCTCCCGACAGTATGGATAGGCGTGCCAATAATCCCCGTGTGTAAAGTTGCTTTACCCGGAGTGCGATTTTCTCCCTCAGCACCTGGATTCTTTCGTGTGTCCAATCGATATCTACGTGGGATATTTTTTCCAGTAACCTCCGATCTGCCCGTTCAGGTAATCGGAAACGAATGGCGGCTTTCCGGCTTGTCTGGTCATCCCAGTCCTCTTCTTCATAGCCTAATCTCAGCTCAGGATCTGGCCACGATCGCCCAGCTTTGGTCCGTGCTTTTATGACCTCTATGTGTGCTTGGAGGACATTGTGCCGTTCGTCTTTCTCTTGGGCAGTTGCCACTAATCCGGACAAACCACCTAAAAAGCCTGACGACGAACTAACAGAATCCGTCAGCACTCTCTCAACCTCCGCCAACCAGGCTTCCATTTCCTTTGTCGATTCCACGCTGGCTCGCGTTTCGATCTGTCCAACTCCAAGAAAAAGTATAGTGACACTTATCCCTCGTACCAAGCCCAACAAACCATTGTTAAGGAACTCTCGCATTCTATATGCCTAATCGGATCGTTGGATACTCATCCATGAACTCATGGTATAGATCCAGTTCCGGATGGTTGATTCAGAGGGTTTTTCTAAATATATGATTACCTGTTCACTCTCAACCCAGAGGCTGCCTGCAGGAGATTCCACTACAAACATACGGCCTCTTATGGTGCGCAAAACAATTGGAGACGAAGTGTCCTCAATCCCGATCACAGAAGGGCTGATACTGGTTATAGTCCCCTCATAAACTGTAATTTTATCGTTCTTATCCGCGAGGAAAACAGTATCTCCCGGCTGAATGCTGCGGTGTGCGCTTAGTGGAATGAATCCTTGGATTACCGGTGCTCCGTTCCCAAGTAATTCAATGAGAGTTTCTCCGGCACTCACCACGTCTCCAGGATTTTTTATCACATTCGAAACCACTCCCGAGACGTTCGCACTTATCGTCAGTCCCTTAACCCGTTCTTTCAAAATTGAAAGCTGGATGGCTCGATTATTCTCCTGGCTTCGCGGAAAATTGTTTTCCAGTTCTTCTAAATCCGCTTTCTCGGCCTGCAGTTCTAGCAGATATTCCGGATACTTGTTAATCGCCGTTTCAAGAGACACAATCTGTGTGCGATTTCTGACGACCACAATTGCGTCGATTAACCTGCGGGAAAGCAGATTTTCCAGGCGCTGGTTTTCCTCCTTTAAAATCACAAGCTCGGCTTCATCTTGTGCCTGCTGCAGGGTCAGTTCCCTTACCTCCGCATTGATTCTTTGTACCGAGTTAAAAAACTGGCGTTGAGTTGCTTGTTCCTCCTCTTCCTTGTCAGCCTGCAATACGGCGATTTCATAATCGATTTCAAGGCTGCTCAACTTTATCAGTACTTCGTCTTTATCAACTTCTCGTCCAACGGCTACTAATATGGATTCTATTCTACCGGTCTCTGTAGCCGCCACACTAATGGTGGGATAATCAACCACGCCAAACACTTGAACAATACGCGAAGTACTACGAACTCCATACACCACGAATAGTGCCAGAAGTATCCAAAGTACAAAGGGCCATAACCGGAGTTTCCGGGCGAACCAGATTCTACGTTTTTGAGCTGAAGATAAACGATATATTTCTGTGTCACGCATTGTCTAAATCTCCACTGTTTCTCGTTGCATTATAAAGCTGACTTCCCGGATCTCTTCTAACTTCTGCAACGTATTTATAAAATCGGTACGGAGTGATGGATCGATCAGACACACTTGATATGCGTATTCCAAATCATCGCCTTGGGTGGCTTCCCGCATGGCAACCATTTCCACTGTGGAGGTGTAATTTTTGAAAATATCAGACAATAGCAGCTCCAGGTCCTTTCCTGCAGGCGCTACAAACCGCAGTAGTCCCTCATGTTTGCGTTGGGAGGAGGATGGAGACCAGTTCAGCACCAGAACGGTAGCTGCGAAAAACAATGTGCCAAGTATCGCGACCGTGTAAATGCCCGATCCCGAGGAGATGCCTATGGCCAAGGAAGCAAATAAGAAAATAATATCCCTCGGATCTCGTATAGGAGTTCTAAAGCGAATGATTGCCAAGGCGCCTAGGATTCCCAATCCGCGGGCCAGGTTGTTGCCGATGGCAATAATCATGATGGTTGCGACGATACAAGCCAGGACCTGGGTCTGAACGAAGGAACGTGAAAAACTAAAGCCTGTATGCGTCCATCGATAGACTGCCGCCAGCACTGAACCAAGTAGTAGACTTAGCGCCAGCGAAGTTAGTATTTCGATGGGTCCTTGAGCACGAACCTCCCCGAGTCCTTCTATTATTACGTCCATTTGTCTTCTATAAATTACACCTTTCAGATGCAGCAGTATATGATTGGCCAGTAAAGAGCGACTCAAGCCGCATGGCTGTCGAATACTTGCAGAATCCGGTTCGTTCTAAATCAAACATCCTAATTAAATGCAATACCCACGTTGGCACGTGGAGTGGAATTTTAATTTCCAGAACCATACCCCCATAAGGCCGCCTGAGAGCAGTTTCACTATCCATCACACGCCAATCTTTTTCATCACCATTGAACAGCTTATAACCGTCAGCCAGTCGGTAGCGAATCTTTCTGTCCATTGTTATCCTAATTTCTGAGTCGGTATCACTGATCCAGGATTCTCTTTCATAGCGTATATTTACCGCTGGCCGAGCATCGATAACTTTTTTCAGTCGGAGAAATTCCAAATGATTTGCATACTCCTCGTCATTTTTAAATTCCGGAATCGTATATGGTTCGGTAAAAAGCTTATCGCTATAGTCGAGTGGCTGAACTCGTGAACGGGTTTTTCTTATGAACTGTTCTTCCCTTCGTTTTACTTCGAAAAATACAGTACTATTCAGACTCGACCCATAAGTGCGGACGCGCAACTTGAACCGGTTTACCTGTTTGCGATCTTTTGCATAGTGAAGGGCCAGGCCGGGTGAGTCGAGTTGCAAGGTTGTCACATCGTAAACCGGCGGATCTCCGTTGGCAAAAGGATCATGCTTACAAAATATTTGTATATAGTTTCTTATCTCCTCAGCCCGGTCTGCAGGAACTATATATTTCAGTTCATGGCGAACCCTAGGCGGTATTTCTTTAATTTCCAAGCTTGGCGCCATTTTTCTATTCTGTTTCTGAGAGAAGAATTTTTAAACGTTGGAACCACTCGTCGGGTGGCAGTAGCGGATCTGGGGCTCGAAGCACAATCAATTCTGTACCATCTCCATTGTTGGTTCTCCAGAATTGAATTAAGTTCGTGGCATCATTCCAGTTAAACAGGTCACCCGATTCCTGTACCTTGTAGACAAGGTCTTCTCCGTAGATCAGCTGCGTGAAACTAATTGCCCGGTATTGATTCCCTGACTCTTGTACCACCAGACTTCGGGGACCGGATTCCAGTTGGAGGATCCTGGGGTCTAACCCAAATGCGTACTCGAAGATATTGAGAATGCCATCTCCATCAAAATCCTTGGCCGGATCGACTAGATCGGAAGAGTTGATCTCCTGATTATTAAAATGCATTCTTTGCCAGGTTGAAAAATCCAAATCCTGAGCCATGCCAGGAGAGGCTTCAGTAGATAAGCTGACTTGCCAGTTGTTCGGTTCCAGTCCTAACAGGTTGCGACTGATTTTCTCGATGCTCGATCCCGCGTCGGGTACGGGCCAAGGTTGTTTGATCCCATAACGGACAGAATCCACATCGATATAGGGCACAAATATCTCTCCATCTACCAAATCTGGGCTGTCAGGACGCCGTATGGTAATTCGCTCTCCCGAGTTATCGATGCTACCTGTAAATGGCCCGAACAGAAGTATGCCGTTGAGCGCTCCGAACTCAGCTTCAAACACTTCGGGTTCTACATTGGTTACAAGCACGACTTGATTGGGCTGTACGGTGACACCGGTTGGAAAATCATAGGCTAAGCCATTTATTTTCCAGGTGTTTCCTGAATTCTCGGTGTCGAAAAGAGGTACGGCTTCCGAATCGACATTTATTATTTCTATAAACTCTGTTCCACTTTCGCCCTGCTTATACAATAACTCGTTAATCACCATAGGTCCAATCAATGGTGGAGCGTTTTCGCTACCAAAGGTTACCTCTTCAGCCGCTACAAAAAGTTCCACGCCCTGCGAATCCAGATAGCGGCAGAATGAAACGCCATTAGCAGAAGCTCCGAAATCGAAGCCATGACTATATCCGGACAGCGCGCCATCGGGGTTGGCCGAGATTAACCAAGCCGAATCTCCATGACTGTTGAACCGGAAGCTAGCGTCTCCTTGAGACTCTGCCGCGAACTCGTTTTCGGTGTAAACCAGATAACCACCCGCTGGAATAAGGGTTCCGGCAGGGATTTTATACTTTTCTGGCTGGCTCAAATCGTCGCTTAGATACCATCCACCGATGTCGGCAGTTTCTTCGGTCGGATTAAAAAGTTCTATGGAATCCAGCTGGGGCAGATCCGTATGGGGGAGAACCTCATTTACGAGAATTTCCGAAGGGAGAGGGGGAGGATCTTCTTGCCCCGGAGAACCATGGATGTTGAAACTCGCCCGCCAAGCTGAAGCATCATCAGGGGAGCCGGGAATGGCTGATTCGTCGCGTTTTACTATGGATTTCCCACCTCCGTCCGCCGCGATAGGCCAAGGGCTGACGTCAGTATAGGTCACTGCTTCCAATAGCACACCATTTCTGTCACGAAGCTCGAGGTTTTCACCACCGTTATTTAGTTGGCCAACGTATTGTCCTTTAATGGTAACGTTCGGATAGCGGACGGCAAAGGCTTCCACGTCGGAGACCAGCACCCAGTAGGCTCCCGCTTCCAGTATGCTATTAGGTCCAAAGGTGAATTCGATGCCATCCGTGAAGGTCGCAACCGATAGGTCAATAGAGGCTTCTGTTATATTCCGAATTTCGAGGAACTCTAATTCCTGATCGTCAATTTCACCTTCATCCAACGGATGATACATGATCTCTGTAATGCTGATCCCCTGCGCAAAGCCCGTATACATCGGCAAAATAACACTAAGTATTATCCAAGCTGATGTTTTTTTGAGCCTATGGCAGCGCCTCAAATTTGTCTCTAATTCGTCCAATGTGTAACTGTCATTAGGTAGGTAACGGAGTTAGGGCATGTCTCTTCCGCCATCCTTTTCCCAATAAACGGTAGAAAATGAAACCAAGTTACGGTTTTCTTCGTTTAAGAAAAGTAACAGGCCTGTGGTATTTATAGAAAATTGCTGTAACAACTATAGGAAACCAACAAGGAGAAAAACTTTTAATTATCATGAATGAACAGTAAATCCGGAATTGCTACAAAAATTTGTAGTAACTTGGCTCAATTTTCAGCAATAATCACTAGGTTTATGTCTCTGGTTTGGAATATGGTATTTGGGAAGTTCTCGTTTACGCTTATCGCTGCTCGGCTCGTTGCGGGGAGTCTGTTAATCCTTGCTTCTCCTGGTTTATTTGCCCAGGACATCGATCTCCTGGTCATAGAGAGCTCTTCACTTGGGACTGACGAGCGTATTCGTTTGGAGGTCAGTTCCAGCGAAGCTTATTACTACGTTCTTTACTTGAGCCGTTCATTAGATGACCTGGCGAATGAAGTCCCGGTTTCCATGTATCTGGGTCAGGAAGGTAGTACTGTAATAACCGAACCGCTGGGGATTCACCCGGAAGCTGGGTATTATAGGGTTGCACAATTTCTCAGAAGTGACCCGGGAGATATAGACCAGGACGGCATCGATGACGTAACAGAATTGTTAGCCCAGGACTCTGGTCGTATGGCCCCGTTAAATGGCGCATTTGAGGTCTCCTTCAATGATGGGGCGACATTAATTCCAGATCGCGAGACTTTTCAAAACCTGTCTTACGAAGGGTTAGATGTGCTGATCGACACACATTTAGAGAGCTTGGAGTTCGTGAAGTTTTATATTTTAGACGCCCATACCGATACTCCCGACGTCTTCTTCATGAATACAGAAACACACCGAGCCCACCGCAGGTTTGCTATGGCGGTAGGAATTCCCAGCGCAGGTGGGGGGCAGCAAGTTCAAGGGCAAATGCGTGGCGAGATTGTTTATCATCCCAATCTCAGCAGTCCCAATGGGGAGGCCGGAATGTATCGTTTCGAGTTTGAGCCGAATGATTCCTATTCCTTCGAGAACGTGCAATTGGGTCACGAACTGCTTGCTACCAACATGCCGGTTCTGGAGAACAATTTTGCCTACTACCCGATGCCCAACGCGGCTCTTCCATTATACTGGCAAGAAAAGGAACTCTTTGATGAGTCACGAATTCCAATCTTGTTGGAAGGGGATCTATTCGCTGGCGTCAATTACCTCCCACTCAATATCGCGGAAGGATTCGGGTTTTTGCGGCACATGAATCTCAATGACCGTCCCACTACCAAGGATATTGTGATCTATGACTCATTGCCCAACGAATTACCCCGAGTCGGGGGTGTGATAACTACGGTTGCGCAAACACCACTTTCTCATGTGAATCTCCGAGCCATCCAGGACGGCGTTCCCAATGCCTACATTCCGGCTGCGTTGGACGATGGAGTGATCTCAGCGCTGATTGGAAATTATGTTTACTTCAATGTCCGGGTGGATGGGTATGACATTCGGCAAGCAACTCTGGCGGAAGTAGAAGCGCATTTCGAAGATCTTCGACCAACCGAACCGCAGACTCCGGAAAGAAACCTCTCCAAAACAGAGTTTCTGCCACTTTCAGGAATTGGCTTTAATGACTCGGACGCTTTCGGAGTGAAGGCAGCGAACCTGGCCACCCTTCGGACGTTTGGATTCCCCGAAGGAGTCATTCCGGACGGTTTCGGACTCCCATTTTATTTCTACGACGAATTTATGAAGTTCAACGACTTCTATGCCA
>JAPUIL010000675.1 GCA_027297085.1 Verrucomicrobiota bacterium
CAATGAGAAGATCCTCCGCTTGGGAGGGACTAGACAGGCGATAGGCATCCATATGGATCAGCTGCCGCGTACCACGGTAAATGGAATAAAGATTAAAGGTTGGCGACTTTACAGATTCCTGAATGGACCAGGCTTTTGCCAGACCTTGAACGAAGGTGGTTTTGCCTGTACCCAGGGATCCGGAAAGTTTTAAAACTTGGTCGGCAGGTAATTCTTTGGCAAAGGATGAAGCGATTGATTGGGTCTGACTAGCCGACTCCGAAATTACACCCTGCGACAATTGATCAGAAATGCTCATAACCTTGGCCTTTGTAATGGCTAAAAGAACCCGAATACTTAACCTGGACCAGGCCGCCGGGAGGGTGTGTGTTTATTTTTCCAATACAGGTGAGAGGAGTGGAAAACGATTCTTTCCACTCAGTTAAAAATTCGATGGGATGAACTTCCGGCCAGAGAGTAAAGAGAAGTTCATAATCTTCTCCGTCTTCTAAGGCGTGCTCTATCGGGTTGCGATTTGTGGTAGATGCACGCTCGATGGCGGCGTCACTGATAGGGATGCTATCTGTATCCACATCTATGCTACAATTGTCTGGACACAGGTTTAACAGGTCTGTTGCCAAGCCATCCGATACATCCATTGCGGAGGTGACTCCCGTTTGACTTGCAAGCCACAAGCCTTCTTTGAGGCGAGGTTCGAAATCGAGATGTTTGCCTAACAAACTGCCGCCTAGCGTACCGGTTACCCAAAGCGTGTCTCCGGGTTTGGAAGTTTTTCGGGTTAGTGATTTTTCCGCACCGGAGCCAAAAAGAGTCAGAGTGAATGCAAGGTCCTGAAATGTGGAGGTGATATCTCCTCCCACCAAGGCAATGGAATAGGCTTCGGCCGCTTCTCTTAATCCCAGATAAAATCCTTTAAGCCATTCAACAGAAGTGGATGTTGGTAGTAAGCATGCAAGAACCGCATGTGAGGGTTGAGCACCCATTGCAGCCAGGTCACTTATGTTGCGTTTTAGCAATTTTTGGCCAGCGAGACTCGGAGGGGTCGAGGCATTAAAATGCTTATCCAATACGAGCGAATCTATGGTCACCACCAGGTTTGTGCCCGCGAGGTTTATTACGGCTGCGTCGTCCCCGATGCCTGCAGGGGAAGGAGGGCTGCAGGAGCCCAACCATTCGGCGATCGACTGGATGAGATTACGTTCTCCCAGCTGAATTATTTGTTCCGCTTTTTGGTCGGAAAAAGGGTTCATTGTTATGTGCTTATCAACATCAATACAAGCAGGGTATTTCCATTGAAGAGCCCGTGAAATATAATCGGGACAAAAATATTGCCTGTTTTCTCATAGGTTCTGCACAACCACAGACCGAGGAGAAAGAGAGGTAGAAAACTGAGTAAATTGAGGTGCATACCGGCAAACATCAAGCTGGTCAGGACAGCTGAAAGAGTGGGCGATACGTAGGTTTTCAGGCTACGATATATAAATGCACGAAAGAGCAATTCTTCAGAGATTGGCGCCACCACTACCGCCAAAAATGCTACGAAGAATAACACAGGTGAAATTCCCATTTCCTCCACTTGAGTTACGAGATCTTGAGGGTCTGTAGGTAAGTTCAGGAATTCCAACAGAATAGGCCAGATGTAACCTCCGGCCAGAAGAATTGGAATAGCGGCGAAGAAAAAATAAATCGAACGAAGGATGAGAGTAGTCAGGCCCTGCCTCACTGGGTTTAACGGAACGTCGTTGCCTTGTTTGTAGTACCTGAAAAAGCCATACAAGCTAACTAAGATGGCGATATGCATCGGATATCCGAAGACAAATGAATGTTCATCCGGGATTACTTCAGTATTGAAAATAATCTTGTAGCCTTCCAGCGTAATCGCGCCGGCTCCAGAAATAAAAAGGAAGATGAATGTCAGAAACAAAGCCAGATCGAGACCCCTAATTCTCCAGGGATCCAATTTGAATTCATGCCCGATGGACGGCGTTTTTTTCGAAAGAATGACGTGGTGAAACAAACAGGCCAGGCCGACGAAAAAGAGGGTTATGCTATAGTAGAGTATTACTGGGTTGAGATCTTCCGCATTCATGTGAAATCACGCACCATGGTAAATGTTGCCACGAAAGCAACGCAATTGGGGGTTTAGCTTTTATGCAATTTCCAAACTTTGTTCTTACGCATCTGTCCCTGAATAGGCCGGATCGTGATGTCTGAAATTGAATCAGTCCTTGATAGACACCCGATCTTTTATTCTGGCAAAGGTTTTGGGGCCGATGCCTTTCACTTTTATCAGATCTTCAATGGATCGGAATGGACGAGCTGCTATTATGCGTTGCGAGTATGTTAGGCCAATACCCGGAAGAAGAACAAGTTCTTCCTTGGTTGCGGTATTTATATTCAGTTTTCCTTCCAGATCAGGCAGGGCGGCTAGTTTTTTCTGATAATCAAAGGGGTCCCATACGTCGATGCCGGATGCCCAGGCACCCCTGCCATCCTCTTTGGCCTGCTTCTCCAATTTCCAAAGTCGCCGGCGAAACTGATCGATACTTTTTTCCTCTGGCCAAGCTTTGATGTAACCGTAAATACGGGCAAGGCCGCGTTTTACCAGCGCCTCGATCAAGTTACCTTTATCCGAATTTACAACTGCGTAGTAGCGTTGTCCCGTACCCTGGCCGTTTTCCCATTGGGTGTATATTGTGAGGTTTCCTTTGAGAAACTCCCGGGTAAACAGCTTCGCTTCACGACCAATTTGTTCGACTTCCTTAGGGGTGATGCCAAAGTATTCAGCCTGTTCCCGCAAACGTGCCGGATAATCATCCCTTTCTTCCGGTGTATCCACCCAATAGAGGCGGAAAACATAGGGGGTCCCGTTGTGTTTTATCATGAAACTGTCACCATCGTTGATGCCGTTGGAGATGAAGCGGCAGTTGTTTAGCTCCATCCATTCGGCTCCGGAAGCAACGTTAATCCATGCTCCGGCGATCAAGCAGGTCCAGAAAACCGCTCCCAGGAATGCGTTTTTGTAGGTGTTTTTCCCCATAAATAGAGAGACAATGGAAGCCAAAGGGGAGTTCACGGGCGAGCTAAAATAATTAAAAAAAGCGAAGGTTGGTGATTGCACGATTCACATGGTTTCGTTTAGTTGTCCCCCCAGCTACCTTTTAACATTCCCATTGTTACATTCTTTTAGATCCCGTTTTATTGCCTTTTACCAACTATCCTTATGGGTCTCCCAAAAGTCTCACTGCTGCTTATTACCTTAATTCTTCTTAGCGGATTCAACCTGGTTTCCGCTCAGAATGCCTCCAATTCCTTGAAATCTGGTTCTGGAAATGACGCCGTCGACGGCTTTTCCGAACTAGAAGACAAGTCCGATGCCGAACAGTTGGTTGATCTCAAGGATCGGCTTCGGCAAATCGAATCCATGTTGCTCGCCCAGAAAGACCGGGAAAACGAGCTCCTGCGCGATCTCAATAAATTCGTGCTTACTGTTCAGGACCAACCGGCTGAACCATCTGACGCTCTAAAGGAGTTGGAAGCTACTGAAAAGTGGTTTCAGGCCGAATCCGCCGCTTTGGCGGCGAAAATCAAGAGTCTCGAGGTTGCAGTGGAAGCAAGCTATGAGCGCGATATGCGTATGGGCCAGGAGATGAATAAAACCATAATCATTACGGTCTCTGCCGTGGCTGGCGTTGGTTTATTGGTATTTTTGGTCACTGTTTATCTGCAATACCGGCTCATGAGCCGCCCGGTGCAACCAGTTTACGTTCAAGCGCCTGTCCTCGCCTTGGAGGCAGCTCCTCCTCAACTGCCGGCAGCCGATAAAGAACCGGCGGAAACACCAGAGACTAGGCTGGTGGAGAATACCAAGGTGGACGATACAAACGAACGCTTTGTTTCGGCGATCGAGCGCTTGGAACAAAGGATTATGCATATGGAAGAAGGCCTGGCCCACCCTGATGTAGCTTCAAACCCTGATTTCGATTCACATTCGGCGGAGGAGCGTGAAGCCGAACCGGCTGAAGTGGTTGAGGAAGTTGAGGTTGAGAGAATTGAACACGCAGTAGCAGCCAAAGAAGTTTCGGTTCCTGAAAAACCAAGCAAGGCACCACCCGTTACCGATGAGCCTGTGGAAGTTGCTGCCTCCGAGGTTGAGGAATTATTAGATGAAGACGAAACTGAATCGGATGTTGTCACAGATGACATGGACGTAGCCCTTCTTGAAGAAGAGGGAAAGCGTTTCTTACAGAAAGAAGATTGGGAAACCGCGTTTCAATATTTCAATCAGCTGGTCCGTCTTGATGGTCAGCGAGTTGATAACTGGGTGAATCGTGGTCGTGCGCTCGAGATGCTCAAACGGGAAGAAGAGGCTCTCGGTTCCTATGATAAGGCAATTGAGATCAATCCTGAGCTTCCTTCGCCATTCCTATACAAAGCAGCCCTGTTAAGCCGGTTAGAGCGATTCGAGGAAGCACAAAAATTTTACAATGAAGCGCTTTCGAAAGTGCCGGTACAAAAAAACCAACAGCCTAGCACTGTATAAGTTTCCTCGCTTCTTTAATTAAGGCTCAAATCCTTTAGCGATTTTCTTTTCTAAGTCTTCCTCCGCTTCAAGATCTTCAAGAACTTCCTCCATCAACTCAGCTGGTTCTTCTTCTTCTTCCAAGTTGTCTGAAGCACTATTTCCCGGAAAAGGGACTTCCTTTTCTTCTTCAGATCCGGATTCCTCAGCTCGAATAAAAGTGGGATTGTCCATGTTCTCTTCTCCCTCAACGGTGCCCTCTAGATCTTCAAATTGAGGCCGGGCAACTTGGTCCGTCTTCGAATCTCCTTTGGTACCGGTCCAGGTGACCTCGGATTCGTTGTCATCAATAAAGGGTTCATTAAGTGACTCCACGGAAACTCCTCGATGCTCCAGTTGTTTCTCCAGATCTTTAATTTTCTCCTCGTAGGCTTTGAGTTTATCAAAAATCTCAGGTTGAAGCTTCGCCAGACGGTTTTCCATGGCCGCAACTTGTACGGTGGCTGACTCCTTACTTTTGAGAAGGGTCTGCCTCTGGCGGAAAAGAGTTTGCGTAAGATTGGATGTGAGCGCCTTGATCATCGAGGTCTGACGGTGATCCTCGATAACTGCCGGTGTTTCGTCAGATTTGATATAAACAGGTGGGCCACTCCTGAAGTGGAGGAAGACCAGCAGCCCTACTACTAGAATAATTGCTAGGCCAATAAGCCAGCGATATAGGGTATCCATTACGGACAAGCCATTATTTATTGAGGCGGAGACAAAGGTGCCATCCGAGTCCGGCCGTGCAGGAACGGGGGGGAGTGTATCGTCCAGAGACGTGTTGGCTTGCATTGAAATGTCTGATTGGGCTACCGTGGTGGGCCTGAGGAGCGGTGGCAGTTTACCCTCTGGCCGTTGTTTTTCAGATTCCTTGATAACAGGCTTTGTTAAGGGCGCAGTAGTAGATTCTTCGGTCTTCGCTTTATCAGAAATGATGGCTTCCTTCGTGTTCAGGGCAGGCTTTTCTTTGGCCAGCTCGATTTTGACGGAATCCTTTAATCGGGAGTACCGAAGAGTGATAATCATGAGGTCGAGAGCTTCTTTGATCGCCGGAGTAATTTCTGCGCCTTTTTTCACCACCACATCGCCCCGCTGAAACACCACTTCATTCTTCAGCTCTTCCTGGGCTGCAACCCAACGCTCTATAGAAAGGTTTTCCAGAAACTGTGTATTGGCCTGGATAAACTGCGCCAAGTATTGTTTGAGCGCCAGGTTGGGATGCCCGCTTTGTTTTGGAAAAATCTCTTGAGCCTGTGACAGAGGTAAGAACTGGCGGCGTGCGATTTGGGCCATCGGCTGATTTCCAACATCGCTAATGGAAGCCGGCTCGAATTGGCCGATGGTTATCAAATCCACCTTTTCAAGGTTTGTAATAGCGTTGCTTGGTTCTTCGTCCAATCGAATGAAATAGGCGGTCATGAAGGCATCAAGCAGATCAATTAGCTCATTGAGCTCGTCCGCGGCAGCCTCTCCGGTGGCCCAACGGCGGGCCAAGGCGTCACTCAATGGATATTCCTTGTTTCGAGCCTGGAAGCTATCGATAAAGCTGCCGAACGGCGCCGAATTGGCTTCAACCGGGCGGAAGGTGCGTTTTCCGAATACTTGGTTCAGGGAGCTTATGAATGTTTCCCGTGTTGAGTTCCAATTGTTGGTTAGATACCTGCCTGCGATACTAGATGCTGATTTTCGGTAGCCATAGAGCGCGGGGATCGTATTGCGAACTTCGGTAAATACATCGGGGTGTTTTTCCGGATCGCTTAAGCGGATAGTCTCGTTTGCATAAATCGTATCACGAGCCCTTTCGCCAACTTTGTACTGCAACTCCTCGTCGGAGTATTGAGCAAT
>JAPUIL010000676.1 GCA_027297085.1 Verrucomicrobiota bacterium
TTCTGCCTGGCTGGAATTCCTGGAAGGTCAGCCGGTTGAATTTCTCGAGCAGCCACTTTCTCCCGGACTTGAAAATCGGATGCTTGAAATGGCTGAACCCTTTTCCATCCCGCTGGCACTTGATGAGTCGGTTGCTGGAAGTGACTCCTTGGTTCAATGGTCGACCTGGCCGGGTCCCCTGGTCGTGAAACCATCTTTGCTCGGCAATCCGCAAATAGAAATGCCAACCCTCGCCCTGGGTTCTTCGGTTTTTGAAACTGCCTTTGGCTTTGAAGCGGGCCTTCAGTTTTTAGCTCGTCATCAGAAAACGGATACGGCCATCGGGTACGATACAGGCACCTGTTTGGAGAAGGATGGCTGGGCCCTTCACCAACCCGGTCCACAGCTTACATCTGGCGATGTTTCGATCGAGCAGCTTCAAGAGCTTTGGGAAGTGAAGGTGAACGCATGAGACCGTTTCCGGAAACCCGTGATCATCTGTTGGAGCGGCCGTTTTTGACGGAGGCCGGTTGGGGGCCATTTGGACGCCGGCTTGACGAAGTGCTTGGACTCATTGGCGATGGCCAATCGGTCCTCTGCGTAGAAGAGGATCCGATCAGAGCCCTGGCCGTAATCTTTGCCACGGTGTTGAAGAAGGGCGGAGTATTTCTGGCCAACCCGAAATGGCGGTCATCGGAATGGGAGGCCGTTGATAAACTGACCGGGTTTCATCAGGTTTTTGGAGATTGTCCTATTCAGCCGGATACAACGCGCGCTGCTAGTTTTTGCGAATCGAGATTTATGATTCCTTCAGGTGGGACATCCGGGAAAGTCAGGTTCTGTGTCCATAGTTCGGATACATTGGCCGCGGCGGTTAAGAGCCTGTATAATTTTCACGGGGAGAAGCCTTTGAACAGTATCAATCCGCTGCCAGTTTTTCATGTGAGTGGCCTGATGCCAGTCCTGCGCGCTTGTCTTACGGGTGGGCGAACCGGGATTGCCAATTGGAAGACGATTGAATCGGGAAGTTTTCCTTCGTTTCCCGGAGAGCCAAGTTCAATTTCCTTGGTTCCTGCACAATTGGCGCGGACAATCAAGACAGAGGAAGGGCTTCGTTTTCTACATGGATTCGTCACGATTTATTTGGGAGGAGCGGGAACGCCTCCGGATCTTATTCGCTTTATCCGTTCGGAAAAACTGCCGGTCCTCTTTGTGTATGGCATGACGGAAACAGCTGCCATGGTTGTCGCCGGATCACGGGCCGATACGGACTCTATGGGCAATCTCTGGGGACAACCCTTGCCCGGCGTTTCGGTTTCGTTGCCGGAAGATCAGGAAATTCACATCCAAACCCAGTCCCTGTTCCGTGGGTATTTCCCAGACGATGCCAAGGTAAGTGATTTTGCCACCGGCGATGTGGGACAATGGACCGTGGATCACCAGATACAGGTTCTCGGAAGGAAGGATTTTTTAATTAACAGCGGTGGTGAGAAAGTGAATCCGGAGGAGGTGGAGGCAATTTTACGTGAATGTTTGCCTGGAGTTAAATTGGCTGTTGCTGGGCGCTGTCATGCTGAGTGGGGTGAGCAAGTCGTGGCATTGGTTGAGGTGGACCTGTCATCAGACAGCTTGGAGAGATTGCGGCAAAAGTTGGAAGTTCGCTTAGCGGTTCACAAGATACCAGCAGAATTCATCAAGGGGATAATGATTCCTTTAAACGCATTGGGTAAAGTGGATCGTGCGGCTTTGAAAGCTATCATCAGCGGTGGTTGATAATTTGACCTCAATCAGGCTATAACAGTGATTGACAATGATTGTTATTAAAATAGTTTTTGCTTCATGAATGTTTCACTAACGCCAAAGCTGGAGAAGTGGGTGCAATCCAAGGTGTCTTCGGGCTATTATAACTCATCATCCGAAGTCGTGCGCGAAGCTCTCAGAATTATGGCTGAATATGAACAAGAACGGCGAAATCGCATTAAGAGTTTAAGATCAGATGTGCTGGTCGGTTTGCATCAGTCCAAACGAGGTAAGGTTATCAGATTCGATAAGTCAGAGCTAAAAAAAATAAAGCAGGAAGCAAAAGCGGGCATGTAATGGGCATTCGATTGGAACTTACCCACGAAGCGCGGGCAGATCTTATGGAAATTTGGCGGTATATTGCGGAAGACGATAAGCAGGTAGCTAGTAAATTTCTTGATCGTCTCTATGTTGAATGTGAGAAACTGGCTTCGCTTGGCTCAGTTGGCCGGTCAAGAACGGAGCTTGGTGGAGGTGTTCTGAGTTATTTCTTTAAACGCTATGTCATTTTCTTTACCAGGGACGCCAAGAGATTAACGGTGCTTAGGGTGCTGCATGGCGCTAGAGATCAATCCAAGGTTTTTGATAATTAAAAACTATCTGAATGGAAAAGGGTGAAATATCAGATGTGTTGGGAGAGATCGCTATTCTGCTGGAGTTGAAGGGCGACAACCCGTTCAAGATACGTGCCTATCAATCAGGACAACGCGCCCTCGATACCTTGGAGGAGGAACTGGGGACCCTGATCGGGGAAAGTCGCTTGGGCGAGGTGAAGGGAATCGGCAAGGCCCTGACCGAAAAAATCGAGACATTATTTAATGACGAGCCGTTGCCCTTTTATGATGACCTCCTCGCTTCGGTGGAACCGGGGCTCATTGAGATGTTGGAAATCCCTGGCCTGGGGGCGAAAAAAATCAGGAAACTGCACGATGAGCTGGGTGTGGATACCATTGGGAGCCTGACCCGTGTCTGCGAATCCGGCGAAGTAGCCAAGCTAGCGGGCTTTGGAGCCAAGTCTGTCGAAAAAATATTATCCGGCATCCAAAACCGGGAGGCCTACTCCAAACGTCACCTCTGGTGGATAGCCAATGAAACGGCTCAGCCGATTCTGGAGGGATTACGCGACTTGCCTCAGGTTGCCCGGGCTGAAGCTGCTGGCAGCCTGCGTCGCAAAATGGAAACCGTGGGCGACCTTGACTTCATCGCCGCTTCCGATGAACCCGAAGCGATCATGGATTGGTTTGTGTCCTTACCGGATGTGCGAGAGGTGTCCGGTCACGGTAAGACAAAATCCAGCGTCCGTTTTGAGAGTGGTATGCAGGCTGACTTGCGCGTGGTTCCTCCGGATCAGTTCGTGTTCGCTCTTCATCATTTTACCGGATCCAAGGATCACAATGTGGCCATGCGAAGCCGGGCCCTTTCTAAGGGATTCAGTCTGAGTGAATGGGGATTGCGGACTGAGGATAAAGAGGCGATGGCAGTGGATACGATTGAAGATGAAGAACAGCTCTTCAAATTGCTCGACTTGAATTATATTCCACCGGAACTGCGCGAAGGGCTGGGTGAAATTGAATCCGCCGAAGCCGGCCAACTTCCCGAGCTGGTCCAGGATAAAGATTTGAAAGGCGTTTTCCACAACCATACCCACGCTTCGGATGGAGATCATTCGATCGAAGAAATGACTCAGGCTGCACAGGACCGAGGCTGGGATTATCTGGGACTTGCCGATCATTCCAAGGCCAGTTTCCAGACCAATGGTTTGGACGAGGCGCGGGTGGAGGAACAGATTGAAAAGATGCACGCTGTAAATGCTTCCGGCCAATTCAAATGCCATGTCTTTACGGGAATTGAATGCGATATTTTAAAAGATGGCTCACTCGATCTGGACGATTCCACCCTGGAGAAACTCGACTACGTGGTAGTATCAGTGCACTCGAGCTTCACTTTGAGCGAAGAGGAAATGACCCAGCGATTTATCAAGGCGATTGAGCATCCTTGCTCCACCATGGTTGGTCATTTGACGGGGCGACTGCTTCTAAAACGTGAACCCTACCTGGTGAATATCGAGAAGGTGGTCGATGCGGCGATAGCCAACCGCGTCATCATCGAAATGAATGCTCACCCACAGCGGCTGGACATGGATTGGCGGCATTGGAAACGGGCTGCCTCCAAAGGTCTCCTTACCAGCGTCAATCCTGACGCGCATAGCGTTTTTGGGCTTCAATACGCGTCCGCTGGTATCAACGCCTGCCGCAAAGGCTGGCTTACCGCGGATTCGGTTTTCAACACCTGGCCAATCGAAAAGATAAAATCCTATTTGGCGGGGAGGTAGCCGCTAAAGCGGCGGTTATTAGTAATTCGTTGATAGTTATTAGCAAAGAAGGTTATAGGCAAGAGGTAGAGGGGTAATCGGTATCGCTACAAAGGCTAAAGGCTGAATAAGTGAGAAGAACACGATGGTGGAGCAGCTAGAGCAGATACTAAGATTGAAAGGTATTTGAAACTCACGCTAAGGCGCGAAGAACGCTAAGTCTTTTGGTTTGAATTTACCCTAACGTTTTAAACGCCTTCGAAAGAGCAAGTTCTATCTCATTTTAAATCAGTGTGTTATGGATATTAGTATAAGTTTTTTAAACTTCACCCATGCTTCGAAAGAATCTACGCCGGGCAAGCTTGGCGATTCAAAAATGCCTTTCCGAAGGCTAAAATCGACAAGCGCGAAGAGCTGCGTTCCAGCCCGCTACCGATGAGCTTAGCGAAGACACATCTACAAGCCTTTAGGCGCAGAATAACACCCGCTTGGTCACTTAGGAAACTACGCTCCCGCGCTTGATTGCGAACCGCGCCTTGCTCTTCATCACCGTTGTTCGCTTCGCTGTCGTCGCAGGCTCCTCACTTCTCGATTTTTTGAAACTATTAGGTTAATATCGTGCTAGACTTCGGCAACGGCTTCGACACGGCACGGCAGACACGCTTGTCCTGAGCTTGTCGAAGCGGCCTTGCGCTGCTTCCAGAGTGAGCGGCGCTATTTTATCATTTTTAATCACAGTGGTGTAAGCAGGAATCGCACTCGAATACGCGGTTTTCGCAATCGTTGTCGTTATTAGATCAGGATCAGGATTATCCGCTCTCTCGCTTCTTGCTCTCCGCCATGTCACGCCGTAGCAATGTCTCCAGGCAGTCTGGTTGTTCCGGTTTCGCTTGGGCTCTTGTGATCATGCCGCCTTTCAGGCTTCGGTAGCGCCCCGGTCTTGTCGCAGCTTCGCTGCTCGGAAAAGGGGCCTGAAACTCTATATAGCAATGGCCGTGAGGTCATTGAAAGTACTCAATCTCACTGTCAGAAATCATCCATGGCCTCACGGCCACGGCTACATCATACGTCCTGTTTCAGAAGAGGCCTAGCGAAGGCGGATCTCCGCTCTCTTCTCCTGCCTTCTTCCTTCTAAATCCTAACCCAGCGGAGCCGGAACCAAAAGGAAACATATTTTAACGAAACAGAATTCAACACCAGGAATTTTGCCACGGATGGACACTGATTGAACACGGATAGTTATTTAGAAGTGAGGCCATTCGACAGGCTCAGGCCAGAAAGCAAGAAGCGAGTAGTGAGAATAAATAAATCCGTGTTTAATCGGTGATAATCCGTGGGTCAAAGAATCAATCGCGGCACAAAAACCTCTCAAACATGATTGTTTTTGAAAAGTAAGACACTAATCAAAATCTATTGCGTCCCTGCCATG
>JAPUIL010000677.1 GCA_027297085.1 Verrucomicrobiota bacterium
AGATCTCGGAACGGTGACTCCTGCCATTCAGCGAAAACTGGAGGGAGCAGGTCTCCTCTCGTATCGGCTTTTATTTTTCGAACGAGAAATGGGAGGAGCGTTTCGTTTGCCCGCTCAATTTCCAAAACAAGCGCTTGTTTCGGTGACGACTCATGATCTCCCCACTCTGAAGGGCTACTGGGTTGGACGGGATATTGACATGAAGGAACAGGCCAGCCTCTATCCTCAACCTGAGGATAGAGATCGAGACATGAAAGCCCGGGTCAAAGACCGTCGTCAGTTATGGGAGGCGTTACGCCGAGCCGGGGTTGCGTTGCCTGAATTGATGCCTGGCGCACTTCCTATGGAAATGGTGACAAAGATCTATCAATTTTTGGCAAGAACTCCTTCGCAGTTGCTCATGGTGCAATTAGAGGACCTGCTGGGTGAGCTCGACACGCCAAATCTTCCGGGAGCCGCAGATTCAGCATATCCGTCTTGGCGCATGCGGCTTAGTCAAGAACTGATGTCGTGGCTGAAAGATCCTGCTATTTGGGGCTTTACTCAGGTGATACGCGATGAACGAAAGAAGAGAAAAGTAAAAAGTGAGAATTGGAAATCTCGGAGTAAAGACTGAGCAAGAAACCGGGTTTTTCCATTTCTAGCTCTTTTGCTACTCACTCCGCGCTTTTTACTTCTCCCTTCAAGCCTGTTGCAGCGTGATTAAGAGGAGACTATGATGAGCGCTGGGCTTTATCTGGTGAAAGCATAGATACTGTCCCTCTGATATTGGTTTTATGTCTCCAAGGAAAAGGTGTTCTCTGTAATGGAAGAAAGTAATGTGACGATGACAGGATGGTGGGCAGGGCTGACGGAGGCGGTGACAGCCAGCCTTAGTCAGATTGTGGCTTTTTTGCCCACCATTATTTTGGCAATCTTACTGTTGGGGTTGGGCTACCTATTAGCCAGAGTCGTGTCCTTTGTCACGATACGGTTTCTGCAATTGGTGGGTTTTGATCGGTTGCTGAGTCATACAGCTGTTCAAACCTTGTTAGAACGCTCAGGGACAAAACAGAAAGTTTCTGAAATTCTCGGCATGATTGGATTTTGGATTATTTTTTTGGTGTTTCTGATTAAATCATCGGATACGTTGGGCTTGACGATGGTGTCGGATGCGTTGACTGGTATTGCCAACTATATTCCCAAGATTGGGATAGCGGTCTTGGTGCTGGTTTTGGGTTTCATGGCTGCCAATTTTGTCCGTGAACTGATTACGATGGCTTGCAGTTCCGCTGGTATTACCCATGGCACCATGGTTGCTCAAGCCGTCTACGTAGCGGTGGTCTTGTTGATTGTGGTGACTGCCATTGATGCCTTGGGGATTAATACCGACTTGTTGAACAATACTATCGTCATCTTGCTGGCTGGTCTGATTGGCGGCGCAGCACTGTCTTTTGGTTTAGGCTCTCGTAATGCGGTGGCGAATTTAATCGCGGCCCATTATTTAGGGCCGGTTGTACGGGTGGGGATGACTGTGAAAGTAGGGGATGCGCATGGGACCGTCGTGGCGGTGACACCTATTTCCGTAGTGTTGGAAACCAGGGAAGGTCGGGTGATTATTCCGGCGTCACAGTTTTCTGAAGCCACTGCCGTTATTTCCCACCCAGAAAAATAACGATGGAACTCGAACATCATCTCACGCTCGGGTATTTCCAATCCTATCCGGTGGAAGCGGCTCGCCATCTGGAATCTTTAGGTCCGCAGGTAGCCAGCATCTTGTTGGAAGCGTTACCAGGCGAAGAAATTGCCAACGTGTTGGAACATTGTTTGCCAGTGTCGACGGCGAAGATTCTTGAAGAACTCTCCAAAGATTTGTGTGCTGATGTGTTAAGTACGATGAATGCCACCTCTGCGATTGGGGTGCTTCGACAGTTTGAAGAGCCGACTCGTCATGACATTTTAGAACGATTGGATAATTCGGTGGGCGCCACGCTTCGGAGGGCGTTGCGGTATTCGCCGAACACTGCTGGTAGTTTAGCCGACCCACAGGTCTTTACCTTACCTCCCGATATTTCAGGAGAAGAAGCGATTTCGCGGATCCGCAGGTATGGGCAGAAAGCCATGTATTATATTTATGTGATTGATCGAGATGGCAAATTAGAAGGCGTGGTGACTTTGAGACAATTGTTGGTGGATACATCCGTGCATTTGGTGGGGACCTTAATGGAAACGCAGATCACGACGTTGTCGGCTGAAGCGAACCTGGAAGAAATTTTGAACCATCCGGAATGGAGTCGATTTCATACCTTGCCGGTCGTGGATCGGTGGGGGTCATTTTTTGGAGCCTTACGGTATCGCATGTTGCGCAGTATTGAAAAAGATGTGGAAGGGAAAGCACCCCTGGGAACGGTCAGTGATTCGCTCATGCAATTGTGGGAAGCCTACTCTATAACCGGGATTCGCTTGATGACGGATGTGGCGCAAACGGTCGCTGAACGAAAGAACATGTCATGAGTACTCGAGTCGTTGACATGACAGTGACGGAACGACGTGGTGCCCATATTCTGAATGAAGCCTTCTTTCTGAAACATCATCAGGAAGCGGCTCGAATTTTAGAAGCGTATCCGGCAACAGATATTCTGCGAGTGTTGCAAGGGACCAGCGCCAAAAATGCTGCGAATCTGTTGTCGAGTATTACGCCGCCTATTGCAGCAGAAACCATCACATTGATGCCCACTGATTTGTTGAAGCAGGTCATTCCGCATATGTCTCCGTCTCTGGCAGGGGCGTTGTTTAAGCGCTTAGAAGAAGATTTGCAACGGGCGATCTTATTTCGGGTGCCAGATCGCTATGCTCAGGAAATTCGGTCGTATATGACGTATCCGGCTGAATCGGTCGGCAGTATCATGGATCCGAGGTTTTTTGTGTTGCAGGAAGAAGTGACGGTTCGAGATGCCATGTTGCAGGTTCGGTCGGGTGCACAAAAAGACGTGCATGATGTGTATGTGGTCGATCGCAGCCAAAAACTGGTCGGAAAAATTTCCGTGCGCGATTTGCTACTGGTTGATCCAGAAGAAAAATTACAAGCAATGATGATTCGAGATTTGCCAACTATTCATCCTCTAGAGTCCAGTGAAGAAATTGTCGAGCTGTTTGGTGAACGACATTTTTTTACGATTCCCGTGGTGGATTTAGATAACCGTCTTTTAGGAGTGATTCGTAACGAAGATATTATTAAAGCCAGTCAGGAAGATGCGACAGCGGATCTTCAGACGATGGTCGGAGCGAACAAAGACGAACGTGCCCTTTCGCCAGTGTGGTTTTCCGTTCGAAAACGATTGCCATGGCTTCAGTTGAAT
>JAPUIL010000678.1 GCA_027297085.1 Verrucomicrobiota bacterium
TATCCGGATCACCGGGAGCCATATTCACAGGGCCATTGGTAAAAGCGTCATCCCAGTTTCCGGCCGTTTCCCATTTGCCATCATCCTCGTCGCCTGACCATACAAAAATGTCGGAGGGATCCCGAGGATCAACTGGCGTGCTTGGTAAAAACGGATTGGGCGCACGAAAAATCTGGTTATTACCGCCAATATCGACCGCGACGAGGTTGGTTGCGATTGAGGAAAAGGTCACGTACCGGCCGTCGCCACTTATGGAAGAGGTAGTGTTGAGTCCGGTACCAAATTCGCTTTTGGCTTCAGTACCATCGGCGGCGACGTTTGCGCGCTTCGTTTGCCCCGTCCATCTATCGTGTACGAAGATATCCCATAATCCGTTAGTATCGGATGCAACCAGGTTGGTGGCTTCGGATTTGAACGCAACATAGCGTCCATCAGCGCTGATCGAGGCGTCAGTGCTATCTCCGTCACCTTCCGTGAGGTCCGAAGCGATGCTTACGCGATTCGTTTCGCCGGATTGCCGGTCGTGGACGTAAATGTCACGGAAGCCGTTTCGATCCAGTTTCGTATAAGGTAGTTCATCAAACTGGAGGGATTGAGCATCGGTTTCAAACGCGATGAATCGTCCGTCACTGCTGATCGATGGATCCATGCTGTCATCATCGCCTCTCGCGTTCATGGTAGATTTTGATACGAGCTCAATGGCACCCGTTTCCAAATTCTTCACATAAACATCCCAATTGATATCCGGAAACGCATTCTCGAGATTCGTGGCACTGGAACTAAATGCCACCCAACGTCCATCCGCGCTGATATCAGGATTCCAGTTGTTTCCGTTACTATCTGTACCATCTTCAGCAGCGCTGACTTGTTTTGTTTCTCTTGTTTCCGTATCGTGAACAAAGACCTCCTGAAAAAGGATATAATAGAATTCAGAACTGCCCAGATTGGTGGCCACTGACATGAAGGCTACTTTTCGCCCGTCCGCGCTAATTGACGGGAGCAAGCTCCACTCGTCGGTTTCTGTTCCGTTGGAGGCCACGCTTACGCGCTTTGTTTCTCCCGTCTGCGTATCTGTGACAAAAACGTCCCCTACATCATTAGTATCGAGGGGAACCAGGCTGGCGCTAGACTCGAACGCTACATAGCGTCCATCCGCACTTGTCGAAGGGAAGGATCCCGCCTGGATTACCAGGGATGTTTCGCCGGATTGTGCATCGTGGACAAACAGATTTGAATTAAAGTCAAGGTCGTCTGGGGACAGATTATTCGAACTTGACGTAAAGAATATCTTGTCCCCGCAATAGCTTATTGAGGGGCCACCACTGCTCCCATCCCCAGGCGTACCATTGGAGGCGACTGATATAAGAATAATATCTGTAGGATCGCCTTCACATGGATCTTCTTCCTGGGCCATAACAAATACAGGAGTAAGTACGATAAGAGAGCTAAAAGCACACAACCTGAAAACTTGCATACCTTGAAGGTATCTCAATCGTTGCTGCTGAGCCAAGATCCAATTTTTCTTAAAACTGGATTTGGCTTACAACGTCCCTCCCGGCAACCGCACCTGTTCCGGGCTGGCGAGGTAGGCGATGAGGTCGCTGACCTGTTCAATCGGAAGGGCGTTGAAGAGGCCGGCTGGCATGAGTGATTGGTTGAGCTCGGTGCGGTCCTTCACTTCATCGGGAGAAAAATCCATCGTGGTCCCTCCGGGCATGGCGACTGAAATAACTTCGGGAGATTCGCTTTGGATCATTCCGCTGATAACGCGTCCATCCTTCAGATTGAAGATATTGACCAGGTAGTCCTTGGAAACAATGGCATTGGGAGCCAGAACATTTTCCAACACGTAGTCCAGGTTGGCGCGATTGGAGCCGGTCAGATTGGGCCCAATATCGACTCCATCAGCAAACATTTTGTGACAGGTGCCACAGGTATTGCGGAAGACGGCACGTCCCCGTGAGGCATCGCCATCATCGAGTATGCCCGAGGTTAGTTTCTCATCCTTCCAATCTGCAATAGCGGCTTCCAGGTTTTCCACGTCCTTGACGTTGGTCCGGCTCCAGTTGGCCGCGATGAGTGATTGGATTTTTTCATCCTCATAGCGCTCTATCTGGTCAAGTAGCACCGGCGATATGAGTGAGGTCGCCAGGGTGTGATCATCCACGGCCTCCAGTAGGGCAAGCGTCATTTCCGGGGTGGACGAAAGCGTATTGACAACCTGGTTACGCAAAATCGGGGGCAACGTAACTATTTTAGAAATGAGCACCTCTGCAGTTTCTTTGCCGGGGAAATGGGCCAAGGTAATGAGTGCTGCATTGAGCATGGATTTTTCTTCAGTAAGGTCTCTGGAGATGGCGCCAAGTTCTTCGTCTCCTCCGGCTAGCAGCAGTTCCATGGCGTTAACTCGGTCTGAAAAATCAGCTTTTTTATTGCGAGCCAACTTTCTCCACTGTGGGAATGTATCTGTATCCCCAAACCGGGTACTTAATCGAACGATATCATCGTTCAGCCCATTACTTTTTTTGGCAAGCGACTTGCCGTGTTTGCGAGCTTCCTCCCATCCGTCCGGGCGTTCGACCGGTGGCAATTCTTCCAGTGCCAGCAATAGTTGATTGGCACGCGTCTGGTAGGATTGCGCATTCGGAGCACTGCTCAGGGTGGATACCAGAAGAGCTCGTCCTGCTTGTTTCACTGCAGCTCGGCGGAAAATGAAGTTTTTCAACTTGGTCCAACGAGTGCCTTCAGCCATTGCCATGGCACGTATGGGATCTTCTCCCACGAGGGGTTCCATGCCATACCAGAGTAAGTAGGGGAGGTTTACATCGTGTGAGTATCCGTCGGGTTGTTTGAGCAGGCCTTCTGCGATTCCCCAGCGTTGATCCAGCGGAAGGCGCTGCATCAAACTGGCCAGGTAACGCAGCGTTACCAGTGACTCTTCCTTGTTTGCCATTGATTCCACGAAAGAGAGAGCTGCCGCGCTAAGAGCTTCTTTGTTCTCACCTAAAAATTGTATTGCCCAGGCGCGAACATAAGGATCTTCGTCATGAAGCTGAGTTAAAAGATCTGCTTCGTCCAATAATCCGCAAACCCATTGGGTCCAGAGCGCCCGGAGGCGAATACTTCGTGGTTCTTCAATGGAAGCCAAAATTTCTAATTGAAGTTGAATGGCATGGGTGTCCAATGTGCCGGAATGGGCTCGTTCTTGCAGGATGCGTTGAGCCTGCCGTGCATAGTAAGCGTTGTCGTTAGAAATGAGATTAGCCAATTCTGCGTCGGTGTTTTGATTGAGATCGAAATGGAAGGATTTTTTATCCCCATAGCGTACTCGAAAAATGCGACCGTTGGTTCGATCCCAGATTTCGACATCGCGGTGATGGCAGGTTTGGGCATCGTGCCAGTCAGAAAAATAGAGCGAGCCATCGGGGCCCAGCATAACTCCGACGCCAATAAAATCGTGATCGTTGGTAAACATGAAGCCGGGGCGGTGTTGGGCAGAATAACCCGAGCCGTCTGGTTCCAGTGCTTCGCGGATGATGCGGTGACCGTGCAAGTTGTGAAAAAAGGCTTCGCCCCTGAACTTTGCGGGGAAAGTGTCGCCCAGGTAGAGCGCCAGACCGGCGTGGGCATGTCCTCCCCCTAAGGCTGAAGTGTCGGATGGAGCTGGGGGCCGTAGAGTTTTATTATTATTTTCCAACCAGAATGCATGCTCTTGTATGCGCCCTGTGTAGTGGGCGTGTTCCGCAATAGTATCGATACTTTCGAATATGTATGGATTGAAATGCGACGCACTACCCTGACGGATGTAGCGACCGCCTTGAACCATGTTGTAAAAGTGCGGTATCACGCAGGCACTGATGAAAAAGTCACCTTGATCATTAAAATCGACTCCCCAGGGATTGCTCGTTCCGA
>JAPUIL010000679.1 GCA_027297085.1 Verrucomicrobiota bacterium
CCGCTCAATCCAATGGCGATCCCGGTGGCAAGTGTATAAGCCGTCCGAGCCCCCATTCTCTTGTAGGCGGCATGCCCGAAATAAGGTGTGGACTGAGCAATTCCGCCAAGCAACCCCCCAACCAAGGTGGCTAGGGCATCCGCCAGTATGATACTGCGGCTATTATATTTATCGCCAGTCAGGCGAGCGGCCTCGGTCACGTTTACAGAACCGGTGAATACAAGAATGGCAAACGGCGCAGTTATCGGCAGGTAGTTAATTGACGCGCCAAAAAACTCTCCCAGCCCTCCCATCTCAGGAAGCGGAAAATGCAGTCCGAAACCGTCAAGACCGGGCAGTCCGAAGTTGACCCCTACTCGACCGAGTATCCCACTTGCTCCAAGCGTATAATACAGGAGCGTTCCGACGATAACGGTGGCGGCGGCACCTGGAATGTTGAAGGGAAATTTATGAAGAGCAACCAGAGTGAAGAGAAGTATCACAAGGGAAACCAATCCGACATAAGACATCTCATAGATTCCAAACAGGGCGTGCACTCCCAGCCAGACGAGCCCTACTCCGGCAAGTGACCCCACGAGTCCGGCCGCTGGTACCGCTTTCTGGATGGGCTTCGCAAAGAACGCACCGCAAAACTTGATAACAGCCATCCATATGGTTGAACCGATACCGATGTACCAGGCTAGTTCTGATGCCCGCTGGGCATCACCGAGCTGGTCGTTGAACATGATGAATGCGGGAAACATAAC
This sequence comes from Verrucomicrobiota bacterium, assembly GCA_027297085.1. Classification (GTDB taxonomy): domain Bacteria; phylum Verrucomicrobiota; class Verrucomicrobiia; order Opitutales; family UBA2995; genus UBA2995. The sequence continues at coordinate 747 of JAPUIL010000679.1, forward strand.
AGCCACAGCTACGGCCACGGTAGTGGGCATATCGAGCCCGAGAGGCATGGCAGTAATTTGCTTATTGCCGGTCCTTCTGGCTGCGCGAACGGCAATCCAAGTAAAAAGTAAGTCTCCGACCATGACGCCAATGGCGGTACCGGGCAGGATGTGCGTATAAACAAACTCCTTGGGCATTCCGAACCCAGTGAGGATCGCCGAGAGAACGAAAAGATTCACTACGTTATCTAGGAAGAGGGCAAAGAAAGCATTAATGTCGCCGCTCGTCGCCCACTTATATCTCGACCCAATCATACGGGAAAGACCAAAGAAAAAACGTTTCGCATAGGCGTATAGAACCGAACGGTCGACAAAGTGGTCAAGCTTGATCATCAATCGATAACCCGGCTTCGCATCCAACACGGGTGATTTGCGGCTACCGATCGCACTTGCGGTTGGCACCTCCACTACTACTGTTCCGAAACGTTACTTCAGGCTGTCCATGAAATTGGGAGTTAAATTTTTTATTGCACTGTACGCGTCCACGTCAGTTTTCGGACTGTCGCCTGAGGAGGTGGATTTTTTTGAGAACAAGATACGTCCGGTATTAGCTGAGAATTGCTATGAGTGTCATAACAGCGTAAACAAGACGAAGGCAGGTCTGGCACTGGATTACCGGGATGCGCTGCTGGCTGGGAGCGATGAAGGATCGGTGATCGTGCCGGGAAATCCTGACGAGAGTGTGCTGGTTTGGGCAATTCGTCACCAGGACGGATATGAAATGCCGGACAACGGTCCGAAGCTGGACGATTCCGTTATCGCGGATTTTGAAGAATGGGTTCGTATGGACGCGCCAGATCCTCGACTGATAAAACCGACTCAGCTGGACTTGGATAACGCGTTGCCCTGGCCGACGCTTTTGGAGAAACGAAGCGAATGGTGGTCTTTCCAACCGCTCAAGAAGACTCGACCTCCCAAAGTGGCTAATCAGGAATGGAGTAAAGGTGCGATTGACAGATTTGTTTACGCTTCGATTGAGGACCAGGGATTGGAGCCACAAGTTAAGGCTTCCCCAGGAGTATTGGTTCGTCGATTGCATTTGATTCTTACAGGGCTTCCGCCCAAAGCGAAAGTAGTTAAGGCGTTTGTAAAGGATCCATCTGAAGAAGCTTACGAGGCCTTGGTGGACAAGCTTCTGGCATCCGATGCCTATGGCGAACGGTGGGGGCGATACTGGCTGGATTGGTATCGGTTCGCTGAAACCCACGGCAGTGAAGGGGATCCGTCCTTACCCCACGCCAGTATCTATCGTGACTACGTTATCCGGGCGCTGAATAAGGATGTCCCATACGATCAATTACTCCGCGAACATATTGCAGGTGATCTATTAAAAAGACCTCGGATCAATAACGAGCTTGGTCTCAACGAATCTGCCATCGGGCCGGCCCATCTGCGCATGTTGCCTTATGGTTTTGGTGTGGTCGATGCCTACCAGGAACAAATTACCAATACGGATAATCAGATCGATGTAGTATCGAAAGCGATGCTTGGAGTGACGGTCTCCTGTGCGCGCTGTCATAACCATAAATTCGATCCGATCAGCCAGAAAGATTTTTACCGCTTCTACGGAATAATGATCAGTAATCGCCCAGGTACCCGCAATGTTGATACCATGGAAAAGCAGGAACTTCACAAACGAAGTTTATCCCGGATCAAGCCGAGAATACAAAAAGCCATGGCGGATCTTTGGCTGGTGGAGGTCGACTCTGCGGTGGAGAAACTCGCCGCGTTTTCTTTTGAGGAATCGCAAGAGGATCGTGAGTTGATTCAGGAAATGAAGAAGACTCCGAAGAAAAGGTCAAAGGAGCTTCCGACCGATCCGGACTTGTTCAATGCATTTGCCTTGAAGTTGGAGCTTAATCAGGTCGGAGACTATCACTCCTTTGCTCCGGTAAAGCTATGGTTGGATAAACCCGCCGATGTGCTTGCAAAAGAATGGGGTCAGCAAATCGAAAATTATCGGGAAGATAAAGCCGCCTTTGAGGAGGCCAAGCGCACAGCTTCCTTCTACGCCGATCTTCGGGATCAAAAGACCTTGGATGCCTGGTTTATGGAGGGCAACGGCTTGGCTCCCAAGGTGAGTCCGGCTGGTTCATTTGCTGTGGCCGGCGAAGGTCACAATGCTATCACCGGCATTTATCCCAAAGGCGTATACAGCCACCTGATATCAGATAAACACAATGGGACTCTGGCGTCTCCCAATCACCTCGCCGAAGGAGACTGGAGCTACATGCGCGCAGTGGGTTTAAACGGAGCGATTCGGATGTCCGCCCGCAACTACCCACTTGAGCAAGGGTTGCACGCCTATGAAAACGCCGAAAATGGCGCCATGCAGTGGTTCCCATTAAGGAAATACAAATTTTGGAATGAGGAATCCATTCATTATCAGATAAGCACGGCTGGGGACAAGCCGGTCAACAATATGGACGGTCGTTCCTGGTTCGGTATTACAGAAGTGATCGGTGGAGAGTTTAAGGTGAAAGAGTTGGGCACGCCTTTATTTACGGTCTTGAAGGACGGTTCAGATATCAAAGACCGCGAATCATTGCTTGAAGCCTATAAAGTGGCACTAGAAGAATCGATTCGAGCCTGGCGAAAATCCCGAATCACAGATGCGCAAGCACAGTTCCTCAGCGCCTTTGTTCGTTTCAATTTATTAACCAATAGGGTGGACGCCCTTCCGGATAAGTTGAGCGAGTTAATCACTCGATACCGAAAACTGGAAAATGAAATTCCTGAACCGACGCTGGCTCCGACTTTGCTTGAAGGGGATGTGGTTGATCAGCCGCTTCTAGACAGAGGTGACTACAAGAACGCGGGTGACCTGGTGCCACGACAGTTTCTCGAAGTGTTTGCCAATAAAAAATACAGCTCAAAGAACTCAGGTCGTTTGGAATTGGCCCATGATATAGCCGGGCCGACAAATACGTTGAAATCTCGCGTTCTCATTAACCGTTTGTGGAGCTATGTCTTTGGGCGGGGAATTGTCACGACCACGGATAACTTTGGTCGACTCGGCAAGAAACCGACTCATCCTGAACTGCTCGATTACCTGGCATTGGATTTCGAGAAGAAGGATTGGTCGATCAAAACGGCGCTCAAGCAAATGATGCTCAGTAGAACCTTCCGGTCCGCCAGTTTTGCTTCTTCCGACGTTAGGGAGAAGGATCCGGATAATACCTATTTATCCTACTTCACCCCACGTCGACTTGATGCCGAAGCCATTATGGATTCGATTAACAGTATGGCCCAGGATGACTTTCAAAGAGCGGTCTATAAAAAGGTGATCCGCAACAAACTGGATCCATTTCTGACCACCTTCAATCTTCCCATTCCAACTACCACGGTCAGTAGACGCGACAGCACGAATGTCCCCGCCCAGGCCTTGAGCATGATGAATGGAGAATTTGTTCAGAAAGCATCCAGGGGGTGGGCTGAAAAAATTGGCGAAGCGACGGAGAATCAATCAGTTGCTGCGAAGATCGATGCGCTTTTTATGGATGCGTATGCGCGCGCACCCAGTGGTGTTGAACTGGAGAAATTATCTGATTACTATAATAGTATTGATGACCCGGGTACGGCGCTTAACAACATCGCCTTTGCGTTGATGAACACGAAGGAGTTTATTTATGTGTATTAGTAATGATGAAGAATCTAAAAATAAAATGTAGGCTTTATGCCGCGATATTCTTCGACCTTCGGATCGCGGCATAAAGCTCCTACTACTGATGGAAATGCCGCGGCAGAGGGGGAACGCTCTTGCCCTACCAATTCAGCGTTTAATGGTAGCGCGGCTGCGTCCCCGTCGCACCGTGCCGAAGCCTTGTGCGAAGGCTGGCAGTGCCAATTTCTATGACTCAAGATAGGAGCTTGCAGACAACAAGATATACGATTTCACTATTCGAAAATCCAATCAGGCTTAAATCCAAAAAAAATTGTCATCTCAATATTATAACCGTCGCGAATTTTTAAAACTTACCTCATGTGGGGTCGGAGCCCTGACGCTTTCGAGTTTGATAAATTCGGCTTCAGCAAGTTCTGGATACCTTCCCAAGCTGCATCATGCGGCCAAGGCCAAGTCCGTCATCTTTCTCTACATGTCCGGCGGTGTATCCCATGTCGATTCATTTGACCCCAAACCCTTACTCAGAGAATTGAATGGTCAGCCCATGCCGATGAAAGTGGAGCGGACCCAGTTTGATCAGGTGGGTAATATCATGGGCTCATTCTGGGATCATAAAAAGTATGGTGAGTCAGGTATTGAGATGACCAATCTCTTTCCAAATATCGCCGAGCTGGCCGATGATATGGCAGTCGTGCGGTCGCTTACGGCAAAGTTTAGCGAACATGCTCAAGGAAATTTTTTCATGCATTCCGGATTTCCGTTTCTTGGTTATCCCAGCGTGGGGGCCTGGGTAAATTACGGACTTGGAACAGAGAATGAAAACCTTCCCGGATATGTCGTTCTGCAATCCGAAAATTCCGGGAGCCCTCATGGCGGGGTCAGTATATTCGGAAACGCTTTTCTTCCGGCTACGACCGGCGGATCGATATTTAATGTCTCTGGCGCGAAAGCCGTACCAAATATTGAGCCCTCGCTTCTGAAGCACGAGCAGCGTAAAGCCCTGGATATTATTAAATCACTCGATTATGGTTTTGCCGAACGGACAGCAGCGAAGGACGCGGTGATGTCATCCGTGAAAAATGCGGAAACAGCCTACCTGATGCAGGAAGCGGTTCCAGAGCTGACGGATATATCAGAAGAGTCGGATGCCACTTTGGAACAGTATGGGGTGAATGATCCGGTATGGTATAAGTCGGAGTATGCACGCCAATGTCTGATGGCCCGTCGTCTAGTTGAACGCGGTGTGCGCTTTATCGAACTATCTTGTTGTCCCTTCGAACACGGTGTCCAAAAGGCGAACCCCTGGGATCAGCATAATAAGATCGAAATAGGGCACGCAGCCATGGCATCGCAGGTGGATAAACCCATCGCAGCCCTGGTTCAGGATCTGAAGCAGCGCGGACTTCTCGACGAAACGCTGGTGGTTTTCTCTGGAGAATTTGGTCGCAACCCCTTTGCGCAAGGCATTGGTCGCGATCACAATCCTCAAGGCTTCAGTGCCTGGTTAGCGGGTGGTGGTGTCAAAGGCGGCACGGTCTATGGCGCAACGGATGAGTTCGGCTACTATGCGGTTGATCAGGTTTCCAACATTTACGAATTGTGGGCAACGGTGCTCCATCTTCTTGGCATCGATCACGAGCAGCTGACCTTCCAGCATGGCGGAAGAAATCTGCGCCTGACCGATGTGCATGGCAATGTGTGGCACGACATTATTGTGTAGAACAGGCATCTTGCCTGTTTTTAGTTTTTAATACTCAGGCTGGAAGCCTAAGCTACATTATTTCGCACAAATCTACCTACCTAAAATTTAAAATGTAGACTAGCTTGCTGGCGATTGCGTCATGGCACGATTCGCGACCATGTGTT
>JAPUIL010000068.1 GCA_027297085.1 Verrucomicrobiota bacterium
CCTCCTACAGGTGGCGATCCGTCCCTACCAAAGGGAAGACTGTGAGGAGCCGTTACATCCCGCTTTTGAGATTACCGAGTATGATTCCCCCTGTAGTGGCGATGGCTACTCCGACTAATGTCCATTTGGCTGCTTTGGAACCGGGGGCTGGTTCTCGGAAGTAGAATATGCCAATCAGGACCGCAACTGCCACACAGAGTTGGGCAATGGTGAAGCCTTTACCCAGTCCGATTTCCTGGACCATCAAGAGCATAGAGAAATTACCTATGGACCAGAGGATACCGGTTATGAGTACGCGTCCGTAGTCTGATCGGTTTTTGCAGCTTGGACGTTTACGACCCCAGAGTACGAGAGCGGTGCTTCCGGCAAACATCCCCACCGCCATGGGGAAAGCGGTTACCCAATCATTTACTTCCACGTTCTGTCGGGCCAGGTAGGTAGTTGGTATAAAATAGGTGCCCCATAGAATGCCTGCAGCGATCGCGCCTGCAAACCCCGCCTTCACATTCCTGGTTTGTTCTGTTTCTCCTTTTGATTGGCCGGAGAAAACGATGAGTAAGATTCCAACCATGATCATCAGGATGGACATGAATGATAAAGTCAGGCTTAGCGGTCCCGAATCGAGGAATTCTCCAAACAGGATCATACCCCAAAAGATTCCGACGACAATATTAAGCGGTGCCCAGGTACCTATGGCTTTAGCCATACCAATATTTGCAGTTGCCAGGAATGCACACATCCCGGCGATGGCCCAAATGACCCCACCCAGAAATGGGAGAATAAAAAGGTCGACAGATAGTTTCTCAGGACCAACCAGTATCAGGGCTATCGTAGCCAGAAATAGGTTTCCCACCGATACATAGAAACTTCGGGTTTGGGGATTGGGCAGTTGGACCTTTTCCGAAGGGGTTAACCAGATACCCCAGGTAACCACGGTTATGCAGGCGTAGATGAATCCCTGGGATGTCATTGCGGAAAAGGTGGATGGTGAGAGGATGGTGTGCAAATCAATCCGCAATGCGGTCATTGTCTTGGGTAGTAACCAAGTGAATAATATTTGGTAGCCGTGAGATAATTTCCATTGGTGTAGAGAAATAAATTTAACCGCAGAGATCGCAGAGATAATTTAGAGTTCAGAAGAAAAACCTCAGACCATCCTCAGCGTCCTTCCAACCTCGTTAAGACTACGCTGGACAGGCGGCGAAATCGAGCGTTCGTGTCCCTCATAGCTCAATGAGCGACGTGGAAAGTGGGCGGTTAAAAAGAAGAGAGATCGGAAATAAGGGTATGGTTATAGCGCGTGCCTGGCATAGACTTGGCAGAGACTGGCACTTGCTATGCCGTTTTTGAGTATGCCTAGCGGTGTGACTGGATCGCTGGTTTCGCGACCAAGGTCGCTTCTACATTACAAGTCGAATCTCGCAACTGTAGGAGTAGGCTTTATGCCGCGATATTACCTGCAACGAGCGATCGGGGCATAAAGCCCCTCCTACAAAAGAGGCGAAATAGCAGAGGCATCTTGCCCGTTTATTGAATATCGTGGGGAATACATAGGCAGGATGCCTGTTCTACTCTAAAATCTCCTTCTCGAACAGCTTTCGCTGGCCGATTTGTTTGCGTTCGTTTTCGATAATGGTTGGAACTTCCTCGTCGGCCTTTTGCATTTCGGCAATCAGTTTGCCACGGAGATGATTACAAACAGGTCCATGGGACTGATACTCTATCAAGTTCTGCAGCTCGTACGGATCAGAATACAGATCGTAGAGGTAATCTTCTGTGTAGGTGTCGGAGCTGAATTCGGTTTCACCATCTTTATCGTGTGCGACTACACAATATTTCCAACGTTTGGTCCGGATGGCGCGGCCTACTTGCGATTCACTGATCTGGATAAAAGCGCAGTTGTCCCAATCGTTCGTGCTCCCTCGAAGCCGGGGCATCAGGGAACGACCGGGCATTATTTCTGGTAACTCGATTCCCGATGCGTCCAGAAGGGTTGGCACGAGGTCTATCAAGCTCAAAACTTCCTGGCGTCTTCCACCCATTTCAAATCCAGGGCCTGAGAAAGCGGTCGGCACTCGAACAGATGACTCATGGCCAGAGCGTTTATACTCGGTATTGCGAGTCTTGAAATGGCATCCGTGGTCCGAGGTATATAGAATGATAGTATCGTCTGTAAGATCGAGACTCTTGAGGGCGTCCTGCGTGCGGCCGAGCGCTTCATCGAGCCGTTTGATCATTCCCAGGTAACCACCCAGGTGCTGACCAGTGGTGCCCCCAAGCTGTTGAAGATCGGGTGGTGTCCACTTGCCGGTGTACTCATCACGGTAACCATCCGGAGGCGGATAGTCATCCACGTGGTTTTGATGATGGGGTTCCAGATAAGAAACAAAGAGGAAGAATGGTTTTTCGCCATCTTTGCTGTTATCGATGTAGCGGATCACTGCATCAGTTTGTGCGTCCACCCGGTATCCGGGTAGTTTGACGGCTTCGTCATTCTCGTCAAAGAGCACGCAGTCGTAAGCGTCGGAGACAAACTCTAACAAGTTTGCTGCCAACCAGTATTCGTAACCTCCGCGTTCGTGTTTTGGAACGGCCCCTTCAGTAGTACCCAAATGCCACTTACCAATGTAGCCAGTAGTGTATCCCGATTCCTTATAATACTGTGCCAAGGTCTTCAGATCTGGATTAAGCGCAATACCGTTTCGCCAACTACCGGTTTGAGTGGCATAGAGTCCGGTCTGCAAACAGGAACGTGCAGGTCCGCAAACCGGTTGGCAGGTGATACTTGCATCGATATGTGTCCCATGATCCGCCATCCGGTCAAAGTTTGGGGTCAGGTTCAAGGGATTGCCGTGAGCTCCGGTAGTATCCCAACGTTGCTGATCGGTGAAGAAGACGATTACGTTTGGTTGTTTACTCATATGAGAATGAAGAAAGTTTTGGGTATCAGGAAAGTGGTTACAGGGCGGCGTTGGAGTATACAATAAAGAAAACACCAATCGGTAGTATAATCATATATCCCTGGCCTGTGTTGGTCCTTTCAAACTTCCGTCAGCTTCGAGCGCACAGACTGCCCATCCGTCCAGGACGAACCAATCAAAGTAGACAGTGGATATTGAGGGATACCTCGTTCGTTACTGTGGATTTGATTTATGACCATATCGACCACGGCCTCTCCGGTGACCGTATTGTGTTGGTCCATGCCTGCGATGTTGGGGCGATCCTTCCTCCATTCCAGCTGAATGACGCCTACGTCTTCCGGTATCTGAAGGTCGAGTTCCTCCAGCCAGGCGATTACACTATTGTAAAGTATAAGGACCACGTCGGGCTTGTACTTGATAAACCAGGTTTTGAAGTCATCGCGATTTTCTTTTTGTGATTCCCACTCCAGGAATGGCGGGATCCTACGATCAGCAGGCAGGGTTTGCTGGCCACTTAAGTAACCGGCGCTGAAGCGGTGTTCTACGAGTCGATCAATTACCTTATCTAAAATGAGCGCTGGTCTATCGTATCCCAAGTCAATGGCTTTGTGAAATGCTCGCCTAGCCAGATCGTAGTGATCTACGCAGCAAAAGGACAAAGTCGGTTGTCTTGTCTGCACGCCCGTGACGGCCACCGGAAACTCCTGCCAGACTTTGGTTAACGCTTCGGGTAATCGGTTGGTCGACATAAGACCCACAATCACCAGGCCTTGAATGTTCCGGGTTTTCATGACGCGGATAAATCCCTCGGGCGTCAATTGCGGGTCGTGGAGCCAGAAATGATCGAAGCTGTATCCCCGGCTTTTTGCCCGGTCCTCGCAACCAGTTACATAATTCGGAATAGTCGGATGGGTTTTAAATGCGTTTGCATCAGTATGCGCGTTGATCAGGGCCAGCTTCGCTTGAAAGCGCGGGGTCTGACTGGAACGCAATTGAGCCATGAGTTGCGAAACTACCGCGTTGGTCTGGTAGCCCATTTCATCGGCCAGCTTCTTGATCTTATTACGGGTAGCTTCCGGAATTTGCGGACTATTGCGCAGAGCCAGAGAAATAGTGTTTTTTGAGTAGCCTAACCGTTCGGCGATAGCTTTTAGTGTAACGCGCGGCATTGGTCTTTTTCTGACCCAAAAACACTTTACTGTCAAGTAAACACAGGCTTTTGTCTGCCTCGTGCAAACCATACTTTTCATTTTAAGCAAACAAACCTCATGGCATATACTATTGGTATAGATTACGGAACCAACTCGGTGAGAAGTATCGTGGTGCGCTGCGCTGATGGCGCGGAAATTGGCACCTCGGTATTTAACTACCCCAGCGGTGATCTCGGTATTCTTCTCGATCCATCGGATCACAACCTGGCGCGTCAGCACCCCGGTGATTACGTAGCAGGACTTGAGTCGAGCATCCTCCAAGCGATTTCCCGGGGTAAACAGGCAGATTCTAATTTTTCTACGGGTAAAGTCATTGGCCTCGGAGTGGATACAACTGGTTCCAGTCCGATTCCGGTGGATGAAAATATTCATCCGTTGGCGCTGCAGGAGTCCTGGAAAGGTAACTTGAATGCCGAGTGCTGGCTGTGGAAGGATCATACCAGCGTCAAGGAAGCGGCCACGATTACCGAACTGGCACGCGAGCATCGTCCTCAATATGTGGCCAAGTGCGGAAACACCTATTCGTCCGAGTGGTTCTGGTCCAAAATCTGGCATTGTCTCAATGTGGATCCTGAAGTGTTTGATGCTGCTTATAGTTGGGTGGAGCTTTGCGATTGGGTTCCGGCCATTCTGGCTGGAGTGACGGATCCCAAGGCTGTGAAGCGAGGTGTATGCGCCGCAGGCCACAAGGCCTTGTATGCCGAAGACTGGGATGGATTGCCGGACAAAGAATTTCTGTCTATGCTCGATCCAAAATTGGCCGAATTAAAAGACCGGCTTTATGACAAAGCTTACGATGCTTCCGAGATCTCTGGAAATCTTTGCGAAGCTTGGGCCAATAAACTTGGTCTAGCTGCCGGCATTCCCATTGCCATTGGAGAATTCGATGTGCATTACGGCGCCATTGGAGCCGGAGTGGACGAAGGTGTCCTGGTTAAAGTAATTGGTACCTCCACCTGCGATTGTGGAGTGGTAAAAGCCGACAAGGAAGTGGCTGATGTACCAGGTATTTGCGGTATCGTAAAGGGTGCTATCCTTCCCGGGTATTTCGGCATCGAAGCCGGTCAATCGGCAGTGGGCGATATCTTTGCCTGGTATGTGGAGCGGGTGCTGAAAGGTGACTCCGAAACCCACATCCGTCTAACCGAAGAAGCCTCGCATTTTAAACCGGGTGAGAGCGGTCTGCTGGCCCTCGATTGGAACAATGGCAATCGCACCATTCTGGTGGATCCTTTGCTCTCTGGTTTATTGATAGGCCAGACTTTGCACACTTCGCAGGCAGAAATTTACCGGGCCCTCATCGAAGGCACTGCATTTGGAGCGCGTATGATACTGGAGCGCTTGGACGAATACGGCATCCCAGTGAACCAGGTGGTTTGCGCCGGCGGGATAGCCGAAAAGAATTCCATGCTGATGCAGATATATGCTGATATCACTGGTCGTGAAATGTCCATTTCGGGCTCATCTCAAACCTGTGCGTTGGGTTCTGCGGTGAGTGCGGCCGTGGTGGCTGGCTCCGGCAAAGGTGGCTACGATGATTTTAAAACCGCCCAACAGGCCATGACGCGACTCAAGGACGAAACCTACAAGCCGGATCCGGAAGCGCAGGCGGTTTACAACGAACTCTTTGCTGAGTATAAGAATTTGCACGACGCGTTTGGTGGAGTGGGTAGCACGGATCTGGGTGCGGTTATGAAAAACCTTCTCCAGATCAAGGAGGCTGCCCGCAAAGGCTAATCCTAATGCTTCAAACACCTTCGAAAGAGCAGGTATTATCAAATAATTAATCAGTTAATTGTGGAGATTTCTAAACACTTAATAAAGCTCACGGAAAGTGGCGTTCTAAAAAAGCCCTTGTTGTTCGCTTCGCTGTCGCCCAAGGGCTCGGTACAAAGGCTAAAAACGATACAGCCTTCGCCAAGGTTACGGTGCACTGCCGCATGGGCGCATAGCTTCGTTCCAGCCTGCAACCCGCTTGGTCACGTAGGTGACTACGCTCCCGCGCTTGCTTGCAAACTGCGCCTTCCGCCGTCGCCCAAGGGCTATGGCGAGACACGTGCTCTGCATCACATCTCGGTTTTTTGAAACAATAGAGTAAAATTATTCGGAGACATTTATGAGCTTATACGAATTCAGTAATCAGGAGATCTGGTTCGTCACCGGAAGTCAGCACCTCTACGGTCCTGAAGCTTTAAAGCAGGTGGGTATCAACTCGAAGGAGGTGGCCGATTCGCTGGATGCTTCACCCTCTATTCCGGTCAAGATCACTTACAAGACAATTGGTGAAACCCCATCCGAGATTCGGGGCATCATCAACGACGCCAATCACGACTCGAAATGTATCGGTCTGATTTTCTGGTGCCATACTTTTTCGCCGGCCAAGATGTGGATTGTTGGTCTGAAGAATTTAAACAAACCCTTTGTGCACCTGCACACCCAGTTCCACCGCGATCTGCCTTGGGGCGAGATCGATATGGACTACATGAATCTGCACCAGGCCGCCCACGGCGACCGGGAGTTTGGATTTATCAACGCCCGCATGCGCAATCGCCGCAAGGTGGTGGTTGGACATTGGCAGGATCCTGTTGTTCAAGCTGAGCTCGGAACCTGGTCTCGTGCCGCTCGCGGGTGGGCCGACTGGCAGGGCGCCCGCTTTGCCCGGTTCGGAGACAACATGCGCTACGTATCTGTGACCGACGGTGACAAGGTTTCCGCCGAAGCGCGTTTCGGGTATGAGGTAAATGGATACGGCATTGGTGATTTAGTTGAAAGGGTCGATGCAGCTTCTGATGCCGATATCGATGCCCTGTGTGCTGTTTACGAAGAGCAGTATAATGTGGTCGAAGCATTGCGTAAGGGAGGCGACCGTCATGAATCTCTGCGCGATGGAGCTCGCATCGAACTCGGATTACGCGCCTTCCTGGAAGAAGGAGATTTTAAAGGATTCACGACCACTTTCGAAGATCTGCATGGATTGAAGCAATTGCCGGGTTTGGCTGTGCAGCGACTTATGACCGACGGTTACGGATTCGGAGCGGAAGGGGACTGGAAAGCCTGTGCGTTGTTACGACTGATGAAAGTCATGGCACATGGCCAGGAAGGCGGAACCTCCTTTATGGAGGATTACACATACCATCTCGACCCAGCCGGCAACAAGGTGCTCGGCTCCCATATGCTTGAGATCTGTGAATCTATAGCAGAAGGAAAACCTTCATTGGAAATCTATCCTCTCAGCATTGGGGGTAAGGAAGATCCCGTTCGCCTGGTATTTAACACTCCGGCTGGTCCGGCGGTTAACGCGACCATCGTGGACCTTGGCAATCGATTCCGTTTGGTAGCCAATGAAGTCGATGTGGTTGCTTCAGATGAAGACCTGCCGAAACTTCCGGTAGCCCGTGCCGTTTGGGAGCCCAAACCTGATTTCAAAACCTCTGCTGCCTCCTGGATTTTGGCAGGTGGATCGCATCACCCCATCTTCAGTCAGGCTCTTACTTCTGAAGAATTGGAAGACTTTTCCGAAATCGCCGGAATTGAGTTCCTCTTGATCGATGGTTCATCCAATATTCGAGGTATCAAAAAGGAACTTCGCAATAACGAGGTGTATTACCATACATCCCATGGCTTCGCCCACGGCGGGTAGCTTTCATGTCTGACCGAAAATTAAACAGTGAGAACAATAATTAAAATTTGATATTGAATGATTTGGTTGAATACAGAGACGGTTGGTTTTCGGTTTAATCCCTTCCTTCAACCTTCGCCGGAGGCTACGGCTCGACACGGCGGGCTGACATGCCGAGTATTCCTTCCTCCTTTCTCAGTTACCCACCGATGTGCGCGCCTTCGTCAATCGGTCGTCAAGCTCGACATCTCAACTCCGTCATACACGCCAGCCACTTGCAAACAGCAGTATAGAATATGAACGGAAATTATTTAGCTCTGCGAGAGGAATGCTGCGAGGCCAACAAGCAGTTGCCCAAACTTGGAATCGTCGACCTGACCTTTGGCAATGTGAGTGTGGGTGATCCTGAACTGGGAGCCGTCGCAATCAAGCCGAGTGGGGTGCCGTATGAGACTCTAACTCCGGATGATATCTGTGTCATGGATTTTAATGCCCAACCGGATGATGATTTTCAAATGGATCTGGAAGCAGCGAAGTTGTTTGGGTCGTTACGTCCTTCCTCAGACACGCCCACTCATTTGAGGTTGTTTCAGGCTTTTCCTCATGTGCGAGCGGTGGTGCATACGCACTCTCGAAATGCTACTGCTTTTGCGCAAGCTGGTCGCGGTATTCCCTGTATGGGTACGACACATGCGGACTATTTCTACGGTGAGGTGCCCGTAACACGGCGGATGACCCCTGAAGAAATCAGCCGCCACTACGAGTGGGAAACCGGCAACCTGATTGTGGAGACCATTGCGGATAAAGATCCTGAGCAGATTAAGGCCGTCCTTTTAAACGGGCATGCGCCTTTCGTTTGGGGTACTTCTGGCGCCAAGGCTATTGAGACGGCCTATGCTCTAGAAATCATTGCCGAGATGACTTGGAAGAACCTGGTGTTGAATCCGGATTCGGAATCGATATCGCAGGCCCAGCTGGATAAACATTACTTGCGCAAGCACGGGGATGGAGCCTATTACGGACAAAGATAATTTTAAAAAATTGGAGTAAATCGTAATTCCGTTAGGGATTGATTTTAGATACTAGATCGCCCCTAAAATAAATAGCTGGCCTGGCAGGTAGACGTTGGCTCTTTTGTTGGGTATTCGTCCAAATTGATTTTGAAATTTAGGAAAATTCGAGGTTTATTGTATTGAAAGATGAATTCGAATGACTCCTGAGAAAATTCCAAAAAAATATCATATACACCAGGATGGTTTGGTAGAAGTTGAAGGACAACGATTTGATGGATTTCTTCTAATCAAAACCCATGATCCGGGAGCGGGACTGAGCGTCCTGATGACCTATGCCTTAAATGGTGTTCGAAACGCAATCAGTCGTAATTTGTTGCCAGTGATAAACTTTGAAGGATCCGTAAATCGATATTTTTATGATCCTCAAGTAGGTGAGAATATTTGGGAGTATTATTGGGAACCAGTCATGGGACTTTCCACGAACGAATTAGATGATTTGGTGGTAAAGGGAATTGTTTCCTGGAATCAAATAGCTTCAATAAATCTTAAAGAGACCGCCTATTGGCATCAGATAGATCCTGATCGGATTGGAACTTTTTGGAATGAA
>JAPUIL010000680.1 GCA_027297085.1 Verrucomicrobiota bacterium
TTTTAATCTGTAGACTATATAGTACGAGAGCGGTTTTATTGGATGATATAGATAATTTCTTTTAAGTCCCCAGAATAATATGGGAGGTCTATGGTGAAAAGTGGAACCAAAACAGGCGTTACCGGCCGTCCCCAATTTGGGACCGTAAACTGTTTTGTAGATAGTGTTCTTGAGTTTCTCGGGCGTGAACGGAGCGTTATCCCCCATATCCATCAAACTAAGATTGGGATTATGATAAATGAGAGTCGGCAACAATATCTCAGAATGGCCTTTCCACCCTGTAGCCAGTTCTGTCATCAAAAATTGCATAGCTTTACGTGAGAGCCTGTAAATGGGATTCAGAGACTTGAATCTTTCTTTCAGCGGAATACTTTTTTGTGGATGTTTTAAAGACCACCAAGCCCATCCCGGGGCTTCGGCGTAGGGTCGGATACCTGTACTTATATAATCTGCATCGTAGTCATCGAATACAGAAAAGAAATCACTCCATCTTCCACTGAATCGAACATCGTCTTCAAAAAACCAATAGTAGTCATAGTTTGGATACTCTTTAAAAAAAGTAAGAAAAGCGATCAGTATACCATTGCCCTCCACGACATTGCCGCCAAATACCGGAATGCCAAAATCTTTGAATTTTTCAAAATCAAATGTGTGGACTTTGTGACCATGCTTATCGCCCAAATGATTCACCCCATGGAAATCGAATAAAAAGAATGAGTCGCCATTGCGTCCGTATCCTTTGGCTAGCTTATTAAGATTTTTCTGGTCTTTGCGTGCTATACGATCGGTGCAATAGAGAATAGCAGATTTGGCGCGTTCCATACTTTTTTAGACAATGAGTTCCTAAACTTGTTGAGTAATCTTACTGATAAGAGTTCGCTTTATGACGGTAACAGTCGCCGGGAAGGGAGAGTGGTCAAGTATCCTGAGAGAGATTAATAAAGGACTTATGGCATACCAAACTCTTGAATTAAGTTTTTTATATCTCAGGACAAGGTGGCCAGCAGGTGGTAGACAAGTTTTTTTGACAGTCAATCTAGTACCTCCTCATCGGCGAAAAGTGGTTTTGTAAGACTTTGATTCGCTTTCCATCGGAGATAGCGTTTCGCAAATTCAAGAGCTTCGGCGATCACATCGTCCATATCCATGTAGCGATAGGTGGCAAGCCGGCCAAGAAAGAAGACATTGTTGTCAGCTTGGGCATCTTCCACATAAGACTCCAGCAACAGCATATCGTCTGCGAGACGTTTGGGATAGTAGGGGATATCTCCGGCTCCGGTGTCCTTGCTGAACTCCGAAAAGACTCTGGTTTGCTCATGAGTTTCCCAGGGAGCGAGGTGTTTGTGCTCTATAATTCGAGTAAAGGGCACTTCCATTCCGGGGTAATTGATGACCGCATTTCCTTGAAAGTCTCCTTTTTCGGTCCGCTTTTCCCAGAAGACGGTCCGGTATCCGAGGCGACCGTGGCGATGGCCATAAAACTCATCGAGGGGGCCTGTGAAGAAGATTTCTGAAAACGCATCTCGCATCGCCGTAACCCACGCCGTGTTCAATTTTATTTCGATATTGGGATGGTCGAGAATTCGTTCAACCATCATGGAGTAACCTTCTTGCGGGATACCCTGATACCTACTGTTGTAATAGTTGTCATCGTAGTTAAAACGAACCGGGAGACGCTTGAGTATCGAGGCGGGCAGTTCTTTGGGTTCGCAGCCCCATTGCTTCTTTGAATAGCCATAGAAAAACTCATTATAAATCTCGCGCCCCAGATATTTTAACGCCTGCTCCTCAAAGTTTGCCGGTTCCTTGATCGAGGCGTCCCCAAGGCTCGAGATGAATTTCCTCGCCTCGGCCGGGGAGAATCGTTTGCCAAAAAATTGATTGATCGTCATCAGATTGATCGGCATTGAAAAGACGCCTCTTGGTGTGCTCGCTTTGACTCGGTTGATAAAGGGCTCCATCACACAGAATTTCTTCACATAAGTCCAAACAGCTTCGTTACTGGTGTTAAAGATATGCGGTCCGTAAACATGCTCCATCACGCCCGTCCCGGATTCTCGCGCTGTGTGGCAGTTGCCGGCAATATGATCGCGCTTGTCAATCACCAGACATTGGTACCCGGCTTCGGCGATTTCCCGTGCCAGAACCGCGCCGGAGAAGCCCGCACCAACGATTAATTTTAATGGGTCCATTATACTATCGATTCAGGGATTCCAAATTATTGTAGGTAAACCTTTGTTAAGGGAAGCCGTCCTTACCATCCAGCTCAGCGTGGAGGGTGGGGTGTTTTTTCGGTTCGCAACTCGTGCTGGAGTTTCGCCCGCTATTACGATGTCTCGGAAGAGTTTTACGATTTAAATAATGATCCCGATAAATGGAATAATTTCAACGATTTTCAGGCCTGCCACTTGCCAATGTGATCTCCATCGATGACGGCTATAAGCATTTCGTACGTTGCGGTGAATACAAAGCGGTCATCTCGGAAGATGGATCGCCCATGCTTCTCTATGGCCTGGGCTCGGCTGTTATCTACGAGGAAAAGAGTGTCGCTAATGCTAATCCCGACATCGTAAGGGCCATTGAAGCATACCTGGAGGTAAACGCAGTCTTTGACAGATTCGTGATCGTGGTCCATTAATTGAGAGCTTCATTTTCCTTGCTGAAATTCCTCGTTTCTCTAGCCTGATATAATGACTGATGATCGAATTAAAAGGGTACATAAAAGGGGAGTGTTGATCTTAGGTTTTTCTTGCTGCACAAATCTTGTTCTAGCGCTCATTGTCGCTTCATTGCTCAGCTCAGCCGCTGGCGTAGCAGGGCAGGGAGCGTATTCTCCCGCAGTCAATGAGTCTTACCCGGAAAATGTTTACTGGGGTGATACCCATCTCCATACCAACCTGTCTGTGGATGCCAACGGAATGGGGAATAAGTCTCTCACTCCGGATGACGCTTACCGCTTTGCCAAGGGTGAATCGGTCCGTGCTCACAATGGTCAATTGGTGCGGCTTCGCCGCCCGCTCGATTTTTTGGTGGTGGCCGACCACGCCGTCAATATCGGGGTGATGCCTCGTATCCAGAAAATGGATCCACTCATTCTTCGAACTGAGATTGGGAAGCGTTGGCAGGCCTTAATGAAGGAGTATCCAATGCCGACCGTTGAGGCCCTGACGGATGAGTCGCCAGATACACGACAGGCGGCCCTGAAGGGAATGTCCTGGCGCAACGCTAACCCAGGAGGCTATTTTTGGGCGGCCTGGTCGACAGATTACGTCGCCGATGAAACTTTCAGAACATCGGTGTGGGAAGAAGTCTGCGCCAATGCGGAACGTCACAACGATCCAGGTACCTTTACAGCCTTCATCGGTTATGAATGGACCCCACCGACCGGGCATCCTCAATCTCCCAATTTTCATCGTAACATCATATTCGAAGGGGACTCCACAGAGGCGCTTCAGGTGCTACCGTTTTCCACACAGGACAGCAACAATGTAGAAGACTTATGGGCCTATCTCAGAAATTTTGAAGAGCGCACCGGAGGTCAAGTACTGGCCATTCCTCACAATGGGAATTTGAGCAGCGGCATGATGTTCCGGCCTGTCGATTATGACGGGACTCCGATCACAACTACCTATGCTCAGACTCGCTCTCGCTGGGAACCGCTTTATGAAGTGACGCAGATTAAAGGTGATTCTGAGGCGCATCCTATCCTTTCCCCCAGTGACGAATTTGCGGACTATGAGTCGTGGCATGTTGAGGGTTACTTTACCAAACGCCCGGAAGATTGGGCGGATCAAAAACAATACGAATATGGCCGTTCTGCTTTAAAACTGGGATTGGAGCAAAAGGCCGAGCTCGGAGTTAATCCGTTCAAGTTCGGGATGATCGGAAGTACCGATTCTCATACTTCCTTGTCGACTGCTCGCGAAGAAAACTTTTGGGGCAAACTCTCGCTCAACGAACCAAGCCCGCATCGGGCCGCTAACAGTTGGCACTACTCCGCTTCCGGCATGGCCGCTGTCTGGGCACGGGATAACACCCGCAGTTCCATATTTGCAGCGATGAAACGCAAAGAAACCTACGCCACCACCGGTCCACGTATGTCGGTCCGCTTTTTCGGTGGATG
>JAPUIL010000681.1 GCA_027297085.1 Verrucomicrobiota bacterium
GTAACAACTACTTTCTCGCCGGCCGAAGCCTGCCCTGGTTTGTAGTTTCCGGGTCTTTGATGCTTACCAACCTGTCTACCGAACAATTGGTAGGCTTGAACGGCGGCGCTTACATGAATGGCTTTGTAGTTATGGCCTGGGAAGTAATTGCAGCTGCAGCCCTGGTGGTGATGGCCTGGAAATTCCTGCCTATTTATTGGTCGGGACAAATCACCACCATCCCAGAATTCCTTGAGAAACGCTTCGATAAAACAACCAGGACCTTCGTCAGCGTTTTATTCCTTCTGGCTTTGGCCCTGAGCTTCCTGCCCTTCATACTATATTCCGGTGCACTGGCCATGAACGGTCTATTTGGCGTGGCAGATGTATTTGGAATAACAGAACAACAATCCATTTTCCTAATGGTTTGGGCTATCGGTATTATAGGTGCTCTTTACGCCATTCTCGGCGGCCTCGAAGCGGTGGCTATTTCAGACACTATAAACGGAGCCGGCCTTTTGATTGGCGGCCTTTTGATCCCTTTCCTCGGTTTAATAGCGCTGGGTGACGGAAGCTTTTTTGGCGGCATCGAAAGACTTACCGATAACCAAAGACCCATGTTGGACCCTATAGGGGACAGCAATTCGGACATCCCCTTCAGTGTCTTGTTTACCGGCATGCTTATGGTAAACATGTTTTATTGGTGCACCAACCAGTTTATCATTCAAAGAACTTTTGGTGCAAAATCCCTCAAGGATGGACAAAAGGGGGTTCTTGGCGCGGCAGTGCTTAAACTATTGGGACCTCTATACCTCGTCCTTCCAGGAGTCATTGCCCTTGAGCTGTTTGGGCCCGAATTAGGCAACGGCGACCTTGCCTACCCGATGCTCGTCAAAGAAGTATTGCCTACCTGGTTGGTCGGATTTTTTAGCGCAGTTATGTTCGGTGCCATCTTAAGCTCCTTCAATAGTTGCCTTCACAGTTCCGCCACTTTGTTCGGACTGGATATTTATAAGAGCGTTATCAGACCGGAAGCATCCGATAAACAAGTGGTGAAGGCCGGAAAAATGTTCGGAATCGGATTAGCCATCTTTGCCATGATTGCTGCTCCCTTTATCATCCATGCACCTGCAGGATTGTTTAACCTCATGAAACAAATCGGCGCAACTTTCAGCGTCCCAGTCTTTGCCCTTGTTCTCTCTGGAATCCTGATACGCAAAGCTCCAGCCTTGGGCGCTAAAATAATAATTTTCACCGGAATCAGTCTATATGTGATCGGTAATTGGTTTGTCACTCCTACCTGGGGAGGACAACCCATTCATTGGCTACATATTACCGGAATGACCTTTGCCTTACTCATCGTCATTATGGTCGTCATGAGCAAGACGAATCCGTCAGAACCCATTGCCGATATTCCCTCTTTCGGATCAATTCAATCCGGCACCGGAACAGCAGAATATTGGTCCGGTACCAAAATTGCGGGTACAGGTGTGATAGTATGTGTAATCGCAATGTATACCTACCTTCATTTTTTCTAAAATCTCGTACCTGCTTTTTCAGCTTATGAGCTAAAGAAATTTATCTTATTTCAATCCCGGATAGGGCTCGATCGCCGAGCGAGACGTCTTAGAATCGGCGGTTTTGGCTACCGAGTTGCGGGGCAACGACATCCCCTACCCTCTAAATGCAGCTAGTTTTTATAAAATTGCTCAAATTTTTACAACCTATGACACGATTCGTCCGATTACTACTTCTGTTCTCACTACTAGGATACCTCCAGTCAAACGGTGCTGAACGCCGGCCCAATATCATCCTGATGATGGCGGATGATTTCGGTTACGAAGCCCTGGCATGCAACGGAGGGACCTCCTACGAGACTCCGGCGTTTGACCGGATCGCATCACAGGGGATGCGCTTCACCCGGGCTTACTCCCAACCGGTTTGCACGCCATCACGGGTGAAAATCATGACCGGCCAGTCAAATGCGCGGAACTACATATCCTTCGGAGTATTGCGGGAAGGTGAAGTCACGTTTGGCAATGTGATGAAAGCGGCTGGCTACAAGACAAGTATCACCGGCAAGTGGCAGTTATCAGGCAACAACAGCAAAGGAAAGAAAGGTATGTGGTGGCAGGACTGTGGTTTTGACCAGAGCTGCATGTGGGCTTATGCCCATTATCTACAACCGAAAGATCTCGAGCATTTTATCGCCAACAGCTCCCTTAAAAAAGGGAAAACGACTTCCCGATTCTGGAACGCCTCTATCCTAGAGAATGGCAAATACCGTCCCACGACAAAAGACGATTTCGGGCCCGATATATATTCGGATTTTGTCCTGGATTTTATTGAGGAGAACAAGGACGAAGAATTTTTTGTTTACTATCCGATGGCTTTGACTCATGCGCCGTTTGTGCCGACTCCTCACTCCAAGGACTTTTCAATTAAGGATAAATTCTCCAGCGACAAAAAATACTTTGGTGAAATGGTTCGTTACACCGGTTATATTATCGAGCGCATCATTAATAAGCTGGAGGAAACCGGCATCGCAGAGGACACACTGGTTATCTTCACCACCGACAATGGGACGGGGCGAGGTGTCGTTTCCTGGATGGGCGATCGACTGGTGACCGGAGGCAAAGCCTTTCCAGTAGACGCAGGAACCCATGTTCCCATGATCGCTTATTGGAAAGGAACCATTGAGCCGGGAACGATTTGCAACGACCTTATAGAACATAGTGACTTCCTGCCCACACTTGCTGAGATCGGACAGAGCAAACTACCAAGCGATCGGGTGATAGATGGACGAAGTTTCCTGCCTCAACTTAAAGGAGAACGTGGGAATCCGCGGGATGCGGTTGTCGTCCATTACGATAAGGACCCCGATTCTGATAAACCCAAGTTTCGGCGGGTACGTTTTGCATTTGATGGAACCTATAAGCTGTATCTCGATGGCCGGATGATCGAAGTAGCGAAAGACTATCTGGAGCAATCGCCTATCACGTTGGAGCACGCCTCGAAGAAAATACGAAAGGCCAGGGCACATTTACAAGAAGTGTTGGATAAACAACCAGAGTGGGAGCCGGACAATTCAACCTTTGGCGGAAAACCGTCGAAGGATTTTCAAAAATTCCTGGATCTCCAGGAGTCCCTCGACAAAGGAGAAAAGTCATAATGAAAAGTATCCGTTTTTTACTTACGTCCATTTTATTGATTCTTTCATCACTTGGATCCAACGGCGCGGATAGACCACCTGTGGTGAGCTCGTCGACACCAAACATCATTCTTTGTATGGCAGACGATCAAGGTTGGGAGGAGGTTGGGAGGGCAATGAGCAAGGTTGGGAGGGCAATG
>JAPUIL010000682.1 GCA_027297085.1 Verrucomicrobiota bacterium
ATCGCCGAGGCCCTGAAACCAGCGGGCTACCGTACTTATCTGAGCGGCAAATGGCACGTGACTCCTTATCTCTTTAAGGAGGAAAACCCCGACAAATCCAACTGGCCTCTGCAACGAGGTTTTGATAAGTTTTTCGGGACCATTCATGGAGCAGGTTCGTTCTACGATCCCAACTCATTGACCCGGGGCAACCAATACATAACACCGGACAACGACCCTGAATATAAGCCCGAAGGCACTTGGTATTACACCAATGCCATTGCGGATAATATGGTAAACTACATTCAGGATCATTCAGAAAACCATGGTTCAGCACCCTTCTTTGCCTACGTTTCCTTTACGGCTGCCCATTGGCCCATGCATGCCTTGCCGGAAGACATTGTCAAATACGAAGGCGCTTATGACAAAGGTTACACTCCCACTCGACAGGCCCGCGTAAAACGGCTCAAAGAATTGAAACTGCTCCCCGACAATTGGGAAGTATCCCCGCAGGTGGGCAATTGGGACGATGTGAAATCCAAGGAATGGGAGAGCGCTCTTATGGAAGTCTATGCTGCCATGGTTGATTCGCTAGATCGTGCTATCGGTCGCATCGTTGAGTCATTGAAAGCAACCGGACAATACGAGAACACCTTGATTCTTTTTCTTCAGGACAATGGCGGCTGTGCGGAAACCTTCGGGCGACCACAACGAGAGGGTCCCTTGATCCGTCCGGCATCACCAACGCTGCCACCCATGGGAAGGGATGAACTTCAAACCAACATGGTCCCACCTCAGTCAAGAGACGGTTACCCCTTGCGCCGTGGAGAAGGTGTTATGCCGGGCCCACCTGAAACTGAAATCGGTTATGGCCGCAATTGGGCAAACGTTTCAAACACCCCTTTCAAGGAATATAAACACTATGTCCACGAAGGCGGTATCAGCTCACCCCTGATTGTCCATTGGCCAAAGGGCCTGGTAGGAAAAGGCGAGGCGTTTCGGCAAACCGACCAAGGCCCGCTTTACGATTCTCCAGCCCACCTTATCGATCTCATGGCCACGGCTATCGACTTCGGCGGGGCTAAATACCCGAAAAGAAAGGACGGATATAAGTTGATCCCACTCGAAGGCATTTCCCTCCGGCCGGCTCTTTCAGGCAAACCCCTGAAGCGCGGCAAACCCATCTTCTGGGAACACGAAGGCAATCGAGCAGTTCGCGACGGCAAATGGAAACTCGTGGCCAAGCGAGTCACCGGCAAATGGGAGCTCTACGATATGGAAAAAGATCGCACCGAAATGAACGACCTGGCCGAAAAGAATTCCACAGTCGCATCCCACATGATCGCGCAATACGAACGGTGGGCAACGGAACGCGGCGTGGTCCCTTTCGGATCCTGGAAGAAAGCAGACAAAACCAACTAACCGGTTATCAGGCGAGGTATTTTGAATCTTCGTTTTCACCCTCAAGAAATGACACCGCCATAAAATCAGGCACCTCCTCAAGTTCAATCTACCGTTACCCTTTTTAATATTAAAACATTAATTTGTCCCCTATCGCTCCCCAGATGCGGATAAAAATTTAATGATTAAATTCTGTAACACTTTATCATCTCGCTGTGGAATTGCTCAAATTTATTTGGGCTGTGTAGTAACGACAACGTTCCTTCTATTTCTAACAAATCTATCCGGTAGTAATACCGAGCTCGACCAATACGGCGGCTGGACAGGCATCAAAGGTAAGAAGACCGGGTTCTTTCACCTGGAATAAATCGACGGTCGCAATTGGTTTATCACGCCGGAGGGCAATGTCTTTTACCCGGTTGCGCGGAGCCACATGCTGTCCGGTGAAACCAAGACCTCCGCCGAATCCCTCTTCGGTCACGACCAGGAAGCCTGGATCCGCGACTCGCTGGTCAAGGCACAGGATTTGGGTTTTAACTGCGGCCTCGGTGGAGCGACCAGTCCCGAACGTAATCTGAATGGTTTTGTCGACCTGCCTCTCGCGGAAAAGATCTTCGAGGAGGAGAACTTTCCATACGCCGTGGGGATGATCTTGATGAAACATCCTTGGGAGTTCGTGGAAGGCGAAACGCTGCCTGATATATTTGACCCTGCTTACAAACAGCTCATCGAAGACCGGGCAAAGGCCGCCTGTGTGCCCGCCAAAGACAATCCCCTGGTCATTGGTTACTACTATGGTTTTGGTGCGTTCAATCGGGGCAACGAATGGATAAATCATCACATGTCACTTCCGGCAAACAGTCCTGGCCGTGTTGCCATTTCCGATTTCCTTGACCGCCACTACCAGGATGATGTGAAGAAATTTAATGACCTCTACGGCCTGTCCCTCAAGAAGATCTCCGATATGAAAAGGGGCCAGGTGATGAACTACGAACCCGATTTTTACCGGGCCAATTTTTCTGAAGTGGGTAAACGATTGGATCCACGACAGGTGGCAGATTTTAACGCCATCATTTCCCACATGTGCATCACCCTATACAAAATCGCGCATACCGCCATCCGGCGGTGGGATAATAACCACCTCATCCTTGGCTCCTTTGTCAAGGAATGGGCCCTGTCTGGCGAATCCTGGAAAGTCGCCGCCCCGCCGTCCTGTCTCATCGTAGAGGTTGAGGAGGCGGATGACCGGCTCCTAAAGACCGGACCATTAAGAACTGACCCGAATGGCACTCACTTAAGGCCGATATAAGCGAATCTACGGTCCATTTCCTTTCGAGGGGGTCAAACCTTAAATCCCGCATTGGCATGCACGATTTCAAGGAATGACCCCGAAGCCGGTCTTGCTTCGATATTTGACAAAAAACCGCTTAAGTGAGCAGTGCCATTCAGAACTGACCCCTGCTATTTGTCAGTTTTGTGTCTCGCCCGGAAAGACCACCAGACGCTTCATCTCCAATCCACGGATAAGTCGCACTTGTGCCGCTTCGCCAATGAGGTCAGCGGTGAGCAAACGATGCAGGGCGTCAACACTGGGCGTGGCTTTCCCTTCGATCGATACGATAATGTCACCTTCTCGAATACGCGCTCTAGCGGCCGGGCTTTCCGGTTCAACTCCAGCCACCAAAACACCCGTGTCATGCTCGAGTTCATACAAACGAAAAAGCTTTCTGACGAGAGGAACCTTTCTACCCGCAATTCCGAGGTGGCTGCGGCGCACGCGTCCTTCTTTAATCAGCCAACCAACAACCCATCGTGCGATATTGCTCGCAATTGCCAGGCAGATGCCCTGAGCGGTGTAAATAATCGCCGTATTCACGCCAATTACTTCGCCGCGCGAATTGAGTAGCGGACCACCGGAGTTTCCTGGATTCAGCGCTGCATCGGTTTGTATTACGTTATCAATCAATCGTCCGGACCGCGCTCGAAGAGAGCGGCCCAGTCCGCTAATGATCCCTGCGGTGACCGTTTGCTGGAAACCCATGGGCGAACCGATTGCCACCGCAATCTGGCCCGGTTGCAGCCGCTCGCTGTCTGCGAAAGCAAGATGGTCGACCTCATCCACGTCAGTCCGTACAATCGCCAGGTCTGTCTCAGGATCATTGCCAACGACTTCTCCTGACGCCGATCTTCCATCGGCCAGGTAAACGCGGAGCGAACGGGCGCCGCTCACCACATGACTGTTAGTCAGAATGTAGCCATCCGGCGAAATAAAGAAACCCGAGCCACTTCCTCCTGGTGCTTTGTTCCCTTCGACCTCGATATGTACGACTGCTTTGCTGGCTTTTTCGAAAACGCTGGAAACCGTTTGAGAATAAGCATCAAGAGACGATTGGTCGTGGGTTTCGAACGGTTCGTTTGAATTGGTTTCCGATCCATTTCCGCCGTCCGAATGTAAAATGGGTAGAATCGCGTTGTTCATAAGGAGACCCAACAGCAGACAACGGGCCGATTTTCGAATGATGGCCGGCGCCAACTACATTCCGCCTGCAATCTTCCACTTTTCCGCCTCCCTAGTGAGCCCACTGCAGTGAAAGTCGCTAAAACTTTAGTGGTCGAAGGAATCCACTGTTCTTAAATCATGCTGAAGCGAGCAAATTACCGAGTGGGACAGATTTTTCCGTAGGCGTGTTCGCTTTCACGCCCATCGAGAAAAAATGACTCACAAGGAAGAAGGTCCAAACCAATAAGATAACCTGGAAGTTTCGGAAAAGACGAAGGGCTCGGTAGTGCCTTTGTCCCTCAGTGCCTCCGTGGCTTACTCCCTTAGTACCTCCGCACTTTCGCCCCTCGCCCCGTTTAAATCTCCAGCTCCAGTTGACTGGTTCCCGGTGGGATGAAATGGGCCGTGCTCAGTTGGACAGGTCTTTCCTGAAACCCGGCTTTCAGGCAACCCAGTTGATACAGATGCTTGAGTTCCTTGGCCCAAGGGCCTTGTCCCCGAAACCTTTCCCCGAAAATATTGGAATTCAATCGGCCCGCACGCAGGCTTTTCAGTCGATCCAGGATGCGGTTCTTCTTGCCAGGCACTTCCCGATCCAGCCATTCGCAAAACACATCGGCGGTGGCTCCAGGGAGGCGCAAGGGAACGTAACTCACCCATCGGGCACCGGCCTCATGAGCCGCCAGAATGATGGAGGGTAGCTCCGTATCGTTGAGTCCCAGGATCATCGGTCCGGCCATCACACCAGCCGGGACACCTGCATCATTAAGTTTTTGCACAGCTTCCAATCGTTGACGGGGGCTCGAGGTGCGTGGCTCCATCTTGCGAGCCAGCTCCGAATCGAGGGTGGTCACCGAAAGGCTTACTTGCACACAGTCCCACTGGGCCAGCTCCTCAAGGAGATCGAGGTCGCGCAGCACCCCGGAGTTTTTGGTGATGATCATGACCGGATGGCGGCACCGAACCAGCACTTTGAGGCATTGGCGGGTGATGCCAAACTCTTTCTCCAATGGTTGATACGGGTCGGTGACGCCACTCATGGCGAGCGGCTTGGGTATCCATCCCGGTTTGGCCAGTTCGGCTTCCAGCAAACGCGCTGCCTCGCGTTTAACCAGGATGCGGCTTTCAAAATCCAGACCCGCGGAATACCCCAGATATTCATGGGTAGGGCGAGCATAACAATAGGCGCAGCCATGCTCGCAACCCCGATAGGGGTTCAGGCTGACATCAAAGGGTATATCCGGACTCTGATTGCGACTGATGACGCTGACGGCATGATCATTGATGACCTGCGTTTTCACCGATGTGCGTGCCCCAACCTCCACTTCGTCGGGCTCGTAACTTTGGGATTCGAAGCGATTGGGCGGATTGGAAACAGCAGCACGACCTCGAACAGACTCATAAATCTTCGACATTCAATTAGTGAACGTATGTTCATTTATCCGGTGGTCAACGAATTCTTTTATTTTAAAGAGTCAAGGGGTTGTTGCCCGAATGGTGTTTGCTTGATTTTTAGTGGTTCCGGTGGCGCGCTCGGTGGCAATACCAACGACTTATGGATCATTTACTGACTGATCTTTCTAGGAACGTATTTGTGCAACAACCCCTTAAGGGCCTGACCCGTTACTTTCCATCGACCCCTTTTTCTCCTCCTTGTCAAAAGTCAAAAGTCAAAACCTGACGTCTTGTGCGGCCGTGACGTCTTGTGCTGCATGGACGTCTTGTGCGGCCGTGACGTCTTGTGCGGCCTCTTTTATTGGGTTCTACCGAGGTTTCTCGAAAATATTTCCTTACATACTCATTCTCTGTTTTGTCGTATCGGGTGTGGCAGTTTACAAATTTAGAAATCAGA
>JAPUIL010000683.1 GCA_027297085.1 Verrucomicrobiota bacterium
CACTCAGTGCGTTGCGGATGAGTGAAAATGTAGAATAGCCTTTCATGCAACTTGGTCCACTATAGTCTTCAATCGTCGAACGGCCAGGGCTCCAAGCCATGAATGGCATTACGGATATCCATGGTCAGGTTGACAGATCCGACCGTTTGATTGGTATCGAGATCGTAGAGACTGATGGTTGATGGCGATGAACCGCCGGCCACAAATCGGTCACCTACAGGACAAAGACCACGGCCGAAACCCTGTCGTCTAACACTGGTATCGTCGATATCGGCAAATTCAATATCGCCTTCATCATAGGTCAAGATTTTGAATGCGAGATCTTTTCCATCGCGCGCAGCGTAACGCACGCAATCGCTTTCCGTGTCGTTGAACAGGATCCCATCACGATACGGCCGGGCATTGTGCGCGCCGGCTGGCAACGAGCAGACTTCGGATACCTGCATCTCATTGTCGAGATGCAAGAGAGCCTTCGTTTGCAAGCCGCTGAAATAAATCCCGGTACCGTCAACGTGGACCATGTTGATGTGATATTCGTTGACGGGTCTTGGGCCCATGTTCGAGCGTGGCTTGAATGTATGTCCAGCCCATTCACCGTACTGCCGCAACAGATGGAATCCCCAAACGAATTTTTGCTCATCCAGATCAAAAGCGAGCAAACTGTCAAAACCCGCGGATGCCAGGAAAATCGTCCGCTCATATTGGCAAATCTCCTGGCAGTCATCCAGGTATTGGTTCTTGCTGACATTCTTGATTTTGAAACTGCGGTCGTACCGAAACAGCTCATCGCTTCCTGCAATCAGGATATCTCCGTCGCTGAATGCGATGCCGCGCAGACCCCGGTCGCCACTGCTGCCCTTGAAGTCAATCTCGCTCTCGTTCCAGTCGACTCGCTGCTCGACTTCCTGTTTCTCAAAGTCAACCGTATATACGCCGCCGTGACTCTCCCCCTGCTGGCTGCCTCGCACGACAGATGTTGCTATGAGCGTTGGTAATTTAATTGTCATGCTTTAGTAATGTGCTGATGAGTGGGATGTAACCGGACTGCTGTATCGCACAATTTAAATCCGTCTGCAATAGACGGGAAACTCGGCTCCAGCCAAACTCTTCATCAATCAGCCTTGCCGTAATCATCGATATTGTAACATTCGAAGATAAAGTGAACTCTATCCTGCGCGCCATTATTCTTGACGGCATGCACACGCTTGTTATTCACTTCAACGATTTCTCCGACCGGCAAATGCCTTGCTTTTTTACCGACGTGAAACGTTGTTTCCGGATCGGTGATCAAAGGCACATGGATCTTATGGATATATTGACTGGCGTGGCCATCTGAGTGACTGGATACCTCGCCGCCCGCAGGAAGCAACGCCAACATAGCGCGAGGAAATCGGTAATTTTCATATCCAAGAGTTTTTGCTGCTTGCGCCATTATGGGCGACAACACGTCTTTCCATTCATCCCATAAGGGCAAATCATGAAAATTGAATACATCATCGCCAGCATCGATGTACCGAAATATAATGTGGCGCGTATCGTTTAGTCGCGCGAATTTATTGGGCTTATCTTCATTTTCCGAATTCCAAAGAGATTCCGGAACGCTCTTCACCCGCTCGATCAAGGCGCCTACATCCGCCGTTCCTAAATTGTTAAAAAAATCCGTTTTCGGGTATTTGTGCGGTTCCGACAAATCGTAGCCGAAGTGATCGATCAAATATTTTTCCTTGTCGGCAACCAATAATTCTAATTCCGGTCCGTAGGCCCCGAGATTGTCTTTTGGGCGCGTACTTGCATTCAGCGCATCGGCCTCATTTAGATAGGAGGTGATACCTTCTGTAATTGGTGTACCAGTAATCGTGAACAAGCGCAATGCTTCTTCTCGTAAGGCCTCGAATCGACCAAAATGAACACGATGCTTTTTCTTTGACTCATACATAAGTTTCGACAACCAGGAGTAATAGCCAAGATTTTCAGGAAAGGCCGCAAAGTGTTCCGATCGCAATCCTGGATTGCCAAGACGACGCGGAGTGCTGGCATCAATGACTTTTGGCGCGGCGTGAATTAGTCGGTTCAAAAGCCTTTTGCTCTGAGAGTTGTTTTCGCCAAGATTCAAGAACCTGGAGACAGTCGCCTCAAAACCAAGCGTGCCACCATCAGAGATGATCTCGAACACGTATTGCTGTTTGCGCTGATAATCAGAGTACATGGAGACATACCAATCCCACGGGTTACGCACGAAACCGATGACAGGTAGATGGGAGAATGCCGCGGGCAGATCTCTTAAAAGACCGTGGTACTGAAGCATTTGAGCACCCGGCACCTGCTCAAGGATCAGCTTGTTAAGGAAAGTACCGGCTGTACGTGATGTATGGATATAGACGAAATAATTTGTGACGATCATAGCAGTGCTTTGCCAAGCGCATCGGAAGTCAACGTAGTCAGGACCTTAGTTCCAGTGGAGATGACAATCAATACCGGGTTCGGCGACAATCCTAATGCACGGTCTGGACATAACATGGGGTTTATGCACAAACCGCGGAAGAAGTGCTACCCAGCTTGACTCCGCCCACCGCTATGATGCGCGGGTCATGCAGGGCAAGGGAGAGACGGTGATTTGCGTTCACATTTTGTACGACCTATGCTGGCACGGAAACGTTTCGAAACTATCTCACATGGCCCAAAAACATGGATATCGACGTACCATTGCGCGAACTTGGCGCTATCGACACTACGGCTCTTCGTGAGGCCATACTCGGCCAGGAAGACGTCGCCTGGCATGAGGACGAATATCGCCAGAAGACATACCATCATCACGATCAGACCCGGTCTATCGTACTGGTCTTCACGGACGCGTCGAAGTGGCCTGATGCCAACGTACGCAAGGAGCCGGGCTGGGAGCGATT
>JAPUIL010000684.1 GCA_027297085.1 Verrucomicrobiota bacterium
AGAAGCGATTTAGACCGATGGTCTGAAACGAATTCGGTTGCCGATGCCGGGTTTCCGATTAAGTATATGCGTCAGTTTAAGCGCTTACAGCGGATAAACGATACTTGAACAGTCTCATCGAACGGAATTTGGCGAGACAAACCGGCCAGACCGGATGAAAAGGGTAGCGTCACTTGCATGGAAAATTGAAACTTGGAATAAATTTTGACCTCTTATTGACAACCATTCCATACCTTACTAGAAGTTCAACGAAGCAATTAACATTCAAAACCTCAGCTTGATAAGGCATCAAGCATGCTATGAGATCTAGCGATATAACTGGTTGAATTCATGTTAGATTCAATCTCACATCGAGGTAGCGCGCCGTAAGAATTCTATGCTCTTTATCGAGGCAAGCTGATGCGAATCTTCATAGCGTGGATGTTGTCCGCCCTTCTTGTATTGGCATGGTCCACCGTACAGGTGATCAGCGCTGATCTAGGGACTTGTTCCGGGGATTCCATCATTGATAGCCGGCTGAACGATCCCTTTCTATTCCAACAGGACCAAAACCCCAAAAACAGCTGGGTTATTGTGCAGTCTTTGCTAGGAGACTACGAAAAGCAGCCGAAAGCGCAATGGGAAAGAGATCGCAAACTACAGACAGAGCGACTTGAAAGAATTAGAAGATGGGATGAGTACGGAAAAATGAGGCGATGTAAACAATCCTGTTACGAGACATACAGGACTTGTTCTCGACGTCTTTGGGATCCTCGTAGCCAGTCCTGTCAGTGGGATTTTGACAACTGTATGCAGACGTGCGGGTAAAACTCCCATCATTTTCCTCTCACGGTTTGCAGATTTTTACCCGAACTACGCAAATTATAATCGGCGGTAAATAACCGTGCTCAGCACAGCATCCAAACATATCGACGATTCGACATAAATATCCATCCCATAGAATTGGGATTCCATAACCTAAGCGGAGGTATTGCCATGAGAGTCATTCAGGTTCTTTCAATTTTCATCTTGGGTCTCTCTACACTATTCATCATAACTCCTTCTGCGTATTCCCAGTACGACGGGAGAAGAGAGGGTAAAGAAGATCTTTCTTCTAGCATGGAAACAATAACACTTCAGAACGTTAGGTATCTGCTTCCTAAAGGTACAAAATTCCGCAAAAGGGCTGGTGTCATAACCTTTGAGGGGCCTGGCGAGTACACGGCTAGGAGGCTGTCGGATTTGGAAGAGCGCCTCCAAGAAAGTGAGAATGAATTAAAACGATTAGAAAGGGTTTTTCGTAGCCGGGGAACAGATTTACCTTGACTCTCCCAAAGGAATAAAGGATCCCCTATTCGCTCCCTATAGGCTGCTTCTGTCGGGAGATTGAATTGCAGGCATCGTACGAGTCTGTTGGATGTTATTCCTCAACGCTTCAATAAATGCCACGTCTCCTCCACCCTCGGTTGATAAGGACAAACGAACCCACGCGTCTTCTCGAAAAGATTGTACTTCGTAAATCGAGGGATGAATAGCATTGCCCTGCTCGATTAGTTTTACCTGTTCAATATCATCAAACATAAATTCGTATACTTTCAATCCGTTTGTTTTGTCTCGTACGTATCTTATAACACGTTGGTCTGTAAGGATATTTCCATAATCTAAAATGGATAAAAACCCATCGGAGTAGAAATACCTGATATTTTCTTTCGGTCGGACAATTCCCGTTTCGAGTAACAATGCGCGATCTTTTTTGCGCATTTCAAGGCCCGAGGCGACCTCCGTTGACGGGAACACTCCACTCATAGTTAAAACGCCGAAACCCGCTACCAAGAGTATCAGTAGAGCACTCGGAATCCCCACGTAAAACATCCATTTGGGAGCAGACCGATAGTCAGGATTCTGTTCCTTTTGAATTCTATGGTAGACGAAGGTCCCCTGTATGGCCCTACCGAAATAATAGAGAAAGACCAGGGCCATTCCGATGCCAGATATCTCTCCTGTCTCAAAACCAATAACGATTTTAGTTAGGACAAAGTAGCAGCCTATAACGATGGCTGCAGATCTCGAATAACGTAGCATCCCGATTCCACAGCTAAAGATAAGGAAAATATCAAAAAACATTGCAGGGTCATTCCACAATCCCAGAGAACCCTTGGCATTGGTAAGTATGGCGAATACCACCACTGCACTAGTGAGCCCCCCTGAGATGAAGGCCGCAATGGCTCCTGCCTTTGAGGCTTTTATGGCTTGTTCTTTGTCCAAGGTAGTTTTCCGTAGATTTCGGTACTTTACGGTACTATTCCGTCTACTTTTGCTTGCATCCTGGTGGAGAGTTCATCTGCAAGAGAAGTGCCAACCTCTATTTGCACGAGTTTTAAAGGCTTTTTCCTTTTGGCGTTCTCGAAAGCCGGTTATTTTGCGTAACTATCCGTAAAAACTTGTCTAACACACCCGGGACGTCTCCCGAATCACGCAAGTCTTTGCTGATATTGTTAGGGTGGTGAGGAGCCCCTGCGTGATGGTATTGCAATTAACTCGTGAATCGACTATGTAGTTTCGCTGATTGGTTTTCAAAGAGCCGAGCTGGGCGGTGGTTTGGATATCCAAGACAGAAAGAATAGATCGTAACCAGGTAGGTGTCGCAATGGGGGCAATCAAAGTTGAGGTACGGTGTCAGGCGATCTTACAATGGACACAAAGTTGAAGCCCGCGATAAGACAATTAACGCATCACCTCAAGGTGTGTAAACTTGTCCTTAAAGATACGCACGCACCGAAACAAGCAAAGATTATCCTGGGATTTGCGGTAGCCTATATACCCTTCCCCTTCGGTTTTATTATTTCACCCATTTTGATTATTATCGTGCTGAGAATGATTCCCAAAGAGGTCATCGAAGGTTGCAAGGTCAGGGCCAATAGTTGACCCCGATCCGAAAACAATGACGAGCCATGTGCGATCCCGGGCCAGCCGTTTCAACGGGCGCCGACATTTTGGTCGCAGGTCCGTAATTACACTAAAGGTGAGTTATTGATTAATGGCACAAACAGCTCTGCAGCACCATCTTATGCGTGCTGGCGATGATTTCTTGGACCAATTAATGTCGGATCGGGGTTGAGTTAGCCAAATTGCCGGACAATATCGTTGGGTTCATCATCGTACTTACCTTTGTTTTCGCATTTTTGCTAGCCTATGGGATCCTGTGGAATCTAATCGGCATCTGGCTCATGGATCGCAAAATCAGAAAACGAGGGCTCACCACAAAGCATTTAGATAATTCTGATTCGACAGAAAATAACCATTCGGGTTTTTCTCAGTGATGGTGGCACCGGCCCGTAGTTAAAATGTATCCCCGTATCGGAACAGCCCCTTTCGCGATAGACAGGCATGGGCAGAGACCGGACTCCGTTTCGGTTTTAAAGAGTTCTGTGGTAGTTTTGAAGGACTTTAACGGACTCTGAATGCCTCGGGATAGCGAGAATTGCCCCTAATTTAGAAGGTAATTGGCTTGTTTCAGCTCCGCTCTTTTTCCCTTGATTGGATTCAATTCCCGTCAGGGATTTCTAAACATCAATGATTCAAGGAATTGTGTTGGGAACCATTCAAGGAATTACGGAATGGTTGCCTGTCAGCTCTGAAGGCCTAATCGTTCTTGCAAAGTTGCGGCTCTTTGGTGGAAAAAATATCGAGGACATGATTCACCTCGCTCTATTTCTCCATTTAGGGACCTTCCTTGCTGCCCTGATTTACTTTCGAAAAGAGGTTTTTACTCTATTAAAATCCACCTTTCAGTACACAAGGTCCTCTCAAGAGCAGAAAGCCATGATCCGATTCCTCCTAGTTGCCACACTCATCAGTGGCATTGTGGGTTTCATACTCTTAAAAACTCTTATCCATCTTGAAGACAGCCTGGCCGTTTCTGGAAAGGTGATTACCCTGCTCATAGGTTGTCTTTTGCTCATTACGGCAGGTTTTCAACTCGCCAAAGGGAAATCATCTTGGAAAGGCCCTCAAGACACGACCCTCACGGATGGTATTATTCTTGGTATCGTTCAGGGTTTCTCAGTCTTACCTGGCCTCTCACGTTCAGGCCTGACCATTTCGGCTCTACTCCTGAGAAAATTTGATGACACTCATGCTCTCACTCTCAGCTTCCTGATGAGCCTACCGGTTGTCCTCGGTGTAAATATCGTGCTGAATGTTGGCGATCTCCTAGTTAACGAAACGACCCTTTGGGGATCCCTGTTTGCGTTTCTATTTGGATTGGCGACGATCCATTTATTACTGAGTCTCAGCAAAAAACTAAATTTTGCCTATTTTGTTCTTTTCTTCGGCCTGCTGATGATTGTGTCTGGGGTCTGGTAATTTGCAGAGACGGGGTTACGGACGGACGGCTAGGATTGGTGGTTCGATTGATTCAACAACTTCTCGATTCGCGGAACCAGTTGCTCAAAGGTAAATGGCTTGGCAATGAAATCATCACAACCACTCAAAATACAATCTTCCTCGTCGATGCGGCTCACCTTAGCCGTCATGGCCAGGATCGGCATGGATTGGGTCTCTGGATGCTGGCGCAAGAGTCGTGCTATTTCAAGTCCGTTCATGTCAGGCAACACAATATCCAACAGTATGAGATCGGGTCGCTCAGCCGCGGCGATATCCACAGCCTCCCTACCCTTCATCGCCAGGATCGGCTCATAGGAATCCTTGAGTAACAACTGCAGTACTTTCAAAAGATCCGCGTTGTCTTCCACTATTAATATCTTCTTTTTCATCATGTACTAATTCAAGGGAATGGAGTGCAAAAGGGATGCCAAACCGTAACTATCTGATTTTTAATGATTCTTTAACTTGAAGACCTGGGGAAATTTACCTATTCAGTTGAATTTGCTGACCAAAGTAACCCATCTTGGCATTCGAGATCGAACCCCCCATCGAAATAGTCTTATAATTTATACATTACTAGAGGGGACAAATTCTATCAAGCTGCCCCATCCAATACCCCATGGAAGTCAGTAGTCAACTGACTGGCTGATCGAAACTGAATGGCATGAATCCCCAGTTGAGCACCGGCGTCCACAACTTCCGGTACGTCGTCCTCATACCACACAAGCTCCGGGGGGAGGCT
>JAPUIL010000685.1 GCA_027297085.1 Verrucomicrobiota bacterium
TCGAGGCCGTCGTATAAACGAGTGTCGCCACTGTGGTAAATGGTCCAGGGTCCCCATTGGATCACAAAAGCCATGAAGTGGTGTTCGCCCTTGTCGTTGGTATTCAGCTCGTCGTGCGCGGATGCCAGACCGTGAAAAGGAATGCCAGCAACTTCCAGAGACACGCCGTCGTTGAGCCCGATCGGCCAATCGGGTTCGCAGCCCATACGTGTTGCCACGAACTCGCGGTTGGCTTCGGGGATGATGAATTGAATGTCCGGATTGGTTTCGAAAATAGCCGCCAATGTCTCTTGGTCGAAGTGGTCGGTGTGGTTGTGGCTGGATGTGACAACATCGATGCCCGTGAGTCGCGACGGGTCTATGACCAACTCGGTTATTCTGGTGTGAGGCTTATCGGTGGCGGCGTATTTACGAGTTAGGGAATCAGAAAGGTAAGGATCGAATAAAACCGTATTACCTGCACACATAACCAGAAATCCGCTTTGACCCAGCCACCATGTATGAAGCGTATCCGAGTTATCGCTACGTGAAGTCTCAATGTCTTGAAGAAGTGTGCCGTCTTTTTGAAAAGCCTCTTTCATTAAGCGTTGGGAAGACCGAGTTCTTTGCGGACGATTTTTGCGCCAGCCACCATATTTTTCAGCTTCTGCCTCGCGGCCCAACGGGCGGTTTGAGAGAGGCCGCAATCGGGGGCAAAGACGAGACGATCGGCGGGTGCATGCTCGAGGCAGCGGCGGATGATGGCAGCGACATCCTCGGGGGTTTCGATGTAGTAACTCTTTACATCAATGATACCCACAGCGGCATCCATCTTCTTGCTGATCTGCTCGATCAGATCGAGAAACACAAAATTGGTGGTGACCGTTTCGATGTGCATTTCGTCGACATGCATATCGAGAAAGTCGGGAAACATATCGCGTGGGGTGCGTTTGCCGACAGCCCGGCCTTTATAGTTTCCAAAACAGAGGTGAGAGCAGATGCGGGTCTTGCCTACCGCGGGTTCCACAGTTCGATTGAACAAGTCTACAAATACGCTGGTGTCCGCCTTGTAGGCGTAGCAGCTCATGGAAGGTTCATCGACGCAAATCTCCTGGCATCCTGCTTCTATGAGGGCTTCAATCTCTTTACGGACTATGGGTAGGAGGGCTTCGGTGATCGCATAGCGGTTTGGATATTGGTCATTCGGTAGCAAGCGGCCGCTCAAAGTGAATGGGCCGGGTATACTGGCTTTCAAAGCCTGACCTTCCGGAGCCAATCGTTTCAGACGTTCAAATTCCTCCACTGCTCCAAGACCTTTGGGAGCAGTCAGCTCGCCCGAGATGGCATGTTTCCCACGTTGGTCGTGCGCAGGTGGACCAAAAATCCTGGGTGAGGCGCTCTCTAATTCTATTCCTTCCAGGTAACCATAGAATGAAAGATTGAAATCAAAACGGGTTTGTTCGCCGTCGGTGATCACATCGAGGCCTGCCGCTGTCTGATCGTGAATGGCGGCAATGACTGCATCTTCCTGCATTTCCTTGATGTCGTTTTCTCCGAATTGAGTCAGGTTCTGGGAGGAAAATTCAAGCCATCCCGGGAATGGATAACTGCCAATGACGGATGTGCGAAGCGGTGTGTCTTGCATGGGTGTGGTCTGCGTTAAGTTTCTTCTCGGTTCGGTAGAAACCCCTATGATTTTTATCAGGCTTGATGAGGCAAGGTATAATAGAGCGGTTCTGATCGAAAGTGATATGGTAATTAATAGGGATGAAGGGAGAAGGCGGAAGGCCGAATTTTGAAGGAAAGTCGGTGGACAAAAGGACGACTACTGGACGAAGGGAAACCTCAGCGTAGCGAAGCAATATACGAGTGTAACGCACCAACATAACATACCGAGCCGGCTTCGCGGAACCGGAACAAAGGGGAGTTAAAAGTGAGAAGGCAATTTGCATTATCATAAGCTTGATCCTGATCCTAATCTCCCAAAGCAAATTCAACCCCTTTCGTCCCACCTGCTTAATCCTGGATTATAGCTAAGCCACGTCTATTTTCAGGCTTTAACCTTTCACCTTTTCGAATTAATCCGATAGAAGTATCATCATGAATATTTCTAGTTTAAATGAATTTACAGATTTTAAGGGTCGTTCTGTAATTGTTACAGGAGCATCAGGTGGGATTGGAGCAGGTATCGCCAAACGTTTTGCGGAAGCAGGTGCCCAGGTCTTTATACATTTTCGTTCCGATGAAGCAGGAGCAGCTGCTCTAGTGCACGAGATAAATGATGCGGGGGGGCAGGCAAAAAAAGTCTACGCGGATGTAAGCAATAAGATGGACGTAGAGGCGATGTTTGCGCAGATAAGTCGCGAAGCAGAGTCCCTAGACGTGCTGATAAACAATGCCGGGAACTATCCACAGAACAGTATTATTGATATGGAGGAGGAGGATTGGGATTCAGTCATAAATTCAAATTTACGCTCTACTTTTTTATGCACCCAAACGGTAACGAAATACATGTCGAAGAATAAGGGTGGTTCGATCGTAAATATTGCTTCTATAGAAGGCCAAAGCCCCACCCCTCTACATAGCCATTACTGCGCGGCCAAAAGCGGTGTTATCATGTTTACCCGGACATCGGCGAATGAACTGGCGCAAAATAATATCCGTTGTAATGTCATTCTTCCGGGATTGATCTGGGCTGAAGGCATTGAAGAAAATTGGCCGGAAGGTGTCGAGGGATGGAAGAAGGCAGCGCCACTCACCCGCCTAGGCCAGGCCAAAGATGTTGCCAACGCTTGCTTGTTTCTAAGTTCCGACGCAGCCAGCTGGATAACCGGCGCAGAGTTGAGGGTCGACGGAGGAGTTATGTCCAACAAAATATTCTGAGTTTTACAAACTTTAGCACAGAATTGTAAGGTCGTTTTAATTTCGGAAAGAGGACATGTTAGGATTTAGGGTTTAACCTCTGCTATGGGTTTGAAGCCTTACCATTTTCTTTCATGAAAAAAGAAGAGAGCTGATGAAGAAAAAAATAAACTGCACAAAACTTAGGCGGAACCTCTATTCAATAGGAATCTTCAGTCTTGTACTTAGCTTTTTCTGCGGTTGTGGGGTCTCTAAAAAAGAGAATCCTCCTGCGGTAGAGGTAGAACCGGAGCTGCGAGCCGTGTGGGTTTCCGTGTTGGGGCCAGGATTGAAATCACCACAAGAAATCCGGCAATTGGTGGACGCCGTTAGACGGGCAAACTTGAATACAATCGTAGCCCAAGTGCATCGGGAAGGCGCGGCTATGTTTCATTCCACTTTGGAACCGCGTCACGCTTCTATTTTGGAACGTCCTGATTTCGATCCGTTGGCTACCTTACTCAAGGACGCGCGTGACACATCAGGAGGAAAAGCTCTATTGGCAGTTCACGCCTGGTTTAATACCTTTAAGATCGGCGAGCAAAAAGATTACCTGGATTCAACCCCCAGGCCGATCGCGATCGCTCATCCGGATTGGTATACCCGGGACAGGGAAGGCGAGATTCAATACGAGCTCGATCCGAGTGTCCCCGCGGTGCAAGACCATATGATCGCGGTGATTGAGGAATGTTTAAGGAATTACGATGTGGATGGAATAAACTTGGATTTCGTCCGGTATTTTGGAGTGGATCGAGGGTATCATCCGTTGGCATTGAAGCGATTTTACCAAAATACCGGTACTATCGGTAGACCCGCGGTCGATGACGAAGTTTGGAGCGATTTTCGCAGGAACCAGGTATCCGATTTTGTGAAACGTTGCGCCATTTCCGTATGGACCTATCGCCCAAACGCTATTTTCAGTACCGATGCCACAGGTTGGGGTCCGGCGCCAATAAAACACTTTTCCGAAACTCGCCCCTATGGAGAAGTTTTTCAGGATTGGAGCGGTTGGTCGGAGCGAGGTTGGCTCGATCTGGTGCTGCGAATGGGTTATAAGCGAGAATGGGTAGGGGTCCAAGCGAAAGATTTCCGTGATTGGGCTGATTATACCAACGAGCTGATCGGTAAAAGTGATGGACGCATGGTAACCGTCGGTATTGGAGGGCACTTTAATCCTATGAAAAATATGCTGACCCAATACCAAGAAGCGCAAACGCGGGGCTTGGGTACTTGTCTTTTCAGTTACGACCGGCCTACTCAGGAAGCCTCCGACTCTGATAGCGAAGTAAGAGGTTTCCGCTCCCCGGTTTGGGACGCTATCGGAAAAGAAATTTACCCAAACCAAGTGCCCCCTCCATTGCCGCACTGGCGTATCCAACGATCTTTCATCGCTGGTTTCTTAAAGGACGAATCCGGAAAACCTATTGCTGGTGGCAAGGTCGCCTTGGCTGGTACAAACTATAACGTAAAAAGCGATGGAGCAGGATTTTTCGCCTTCTACGCGCTTCCACCGGGAAGCTACCAACTAAGCGCTTTCGGAGACACGATCGACGGAAAAAAAGTTAACGCTCTTGCTGGGGAAGTAACATGGGTCAAATGAAGTTAAGTTATGATCCGGAGATATAAGCCACGACTTCACAAAAAGTGGCCTTATCGTAGAGCCCTTGTCATATTGATGTGGCTCTGCTCGAAAAATCGCTAAAGCTTGTATGTCGTCGCAAGCTCCTCGGTACTCAATTTATTGAATCAATAGGGTGAACTTTCAATACCATTCATTTTTGTACACAATCCTTTCCATCGGCAAAAAATCAATCTTTCGAATTGTATCGTCGTTTAGTAACTTATAACCGGCTGGAACCTTATTTGTCCATTTCAGATCAGGTACTTTATCTAATAGATATTTCCTGTGCTCTACAATTACGGTTTTAATATCTGACTTATAGGCTATATTGTTCCACTCATGTTTATCAGTTTCTAAGTCGTACAATTCCTCTAGTCCAATGAATGGATAATAGATGTATCTATACCTACTACTACGGACTGCATATGCATTGTCTTCTCTAAATTGATAGGCCATAACAACAGGGTCATGAGTGAATTTCTGGTCTTTAAGCAAAGGCACTAAACTTACACCGTCACAATGCTTAGGCGGTGTTTCGCCAATAAGTTCCGCCAAAGTAGGGTAGATATCCAGCAAACTTACCGTTGCATCCGTTTTTGTGCCGGCGTTTGTAATACCCGGGGCTACTATAAATAATGGTACACGCGTAGATCGTTCCCAAAGAGTAAACTTTTCCCAGTTTTCCTTTTCGCCCATATGCATTCCGTGATCCGACCATAATACTATGATGGTATTATCTTTGAATCTGGACTCTGCTAAACCATCTAGTAGACGACCAAGCATGGCATCTGTAAATGAAACTGATGCTAGATACGATTGAATTACTTTTTTTTCCTGATTATTTTGCAGTATAAATTTATGTAATTGCCTTCTTCCATGGTCAAAAGCATCTTCTACATCATTCTTTTTTGATTCAACGCTTGGAATTGAATCTAGAGGAAATTTATCAAAATACTTTTGTGGTACCTCCCAGGGGTCGTGGGGCTTGGTTAGGCCAACAGCCAGGAACAAGGGCTTATCATGGTCACGAGATAATTCATGGATTGCCCAATCAACGATATGATAATCTGCCATTTTATCGTCATCTACCGGAATGGGTCCCCAGGTGAAATAAGCTGAAGGTATTTCTCCAATTGTATTTTGTGGATATATAACATCTTCAGGAGCTCGTACCTGGAATGGAATGGGGATGTGGGCACTAGGAAACCAAAAATCCCAACTTTCCGGTTCACCTTGATTAATTATTGTTCTAGGAGGGGCAAGCGTGTGGTATATTTTTCCTCCCGCTAGTGTTTTGTATCCCTTTTCTCTAAAAAATTGTTCGATGGTTTGAACATTACTTAGTACCGAATTCTGGCGCCATACTGGACCATCTCCTGCTATATTTTTCATTATTCCGGAGGTTGCAGGATGAACACCGGTCATAACAGAAATCCTAGAAGGGGAACAGGCGGGAGATGCGCAATGAGCATTAGTAAACGTCTTCGACATTTTTGCGAAACGAACAAAATTGGGTGTCATGGAAGCAGGAAGCCCCTCTAGAGGCTCGATCCAATCATTCAAGTCATCTATTGCTATAAATAATACGTTTGGTTTGTCCTTGTTAGTCGGTTTTTGCTTTTGGGCGCATGCTGCCCAAGACAATAAACCTAAAAATAATAGTCCGGTGATTATTGTTGATTTCATAGCAACCGTATTGAAATGCGTTTAACTTAATCCTTGATATTGACCCAGATTGGGCTAGACCAAGCCATTTCACTTGTTGAGTGAGAATAAGGTCTGCCGAGATACTCTTCGATTTGTGTTACCCGCAAATAATAAAACGTATCGTTTTTGAAGTCTACATCTGTGTAGGTAAACTGAGCAATGGGCGTCTTCGGGTTTTCTTGATAAATAGTTTTGTAGCGGCCATCTACATACTTTACGATCTCTACTGATTTCAGATCATTGGTTCCCGCTATTTTAGCAATAATTATCGGGAGCGAACTTGTCTCAAATTCAGTCCCCATGTCAAAACCGTTAATTTTGAAATCTACATAAATTTTAGTACCGGATGTGCCATAGGTTCTTCGATCATGCATACTCTCCCAAAGATCTTCTCTATTGTTTTTACTTGCGACTACAGCGGCTAAACCTCCTGTGTGATGAGTATAGATAGAATAATTGTTCGACCCGGGATGCCCAAGGTGATTATCAGTTGAACCAATAAGCCCAACCTTATGGCCCTTTGCCCAGGCATAATGATATGACCACTTATTATCTTTTCCTAACTCAAATCGCTGAGGCTGGTCATCTGGTAAAATGAG
The DNA here is from genome assembly GCA_027297085.1 of Verrucomicrobiota bacterium. GTDB lineage: Bacteria > Verrucomicrobiota > Verrucomicrobiia > Opitutales > UBA2995 > UBA2995. The sequence goes on from JAPUIL010000685.1 coordinate 6,808, forward strand.
AAACCGACTGTTCCATAGTGAATATATTTCACCTATGCGACGGTATTTATTATTAATATTCTCCCAAGCTATATGATCTTCAAATTGCCAGGTAAGGTGAGGAATTGTAATGGCTGGTTTTCCTTGTTTATCGAGCTCATGCCATAATTGAGTCAGGCTTGTAGTTTCTTCTCTATAAAATATTTTAGCGTTTGGTTGTTTGTGTATTACAATATGATGATTAAATCCTGGTGTCCATTCGTAGGCATAAAAAGTAGTGAAACGGCCAGGATCATTAAAATCCGTGGTAATTTGCTGGCTTTCTTTCCATGCTATATTGTCGAATAAAGCAACATCGTGTTCGGAAGAAGAAGCAAAATCCAAACGCATAACATCTCTAACATAAGCATAAGAATCCCTAGCGTTCGTAAAATTCGCACGATGGTCTCCACCGGCATTTAATTTTTGAAAATCTTCCAGTGAAAGTTCATTGACATCAGCTTGGTCTTCCAAAGCAAAAAATCCTGCGTGATTGGTTCCTGTCCCTGTATGGAAATGCGTGTCACCAAAGTATCGATGAAGTTCTGGTTCTTTTTCCCAAACGAATGTGTAATGCCATGACTCCTTCAATGGTGATGAAGTGTCCTGTGCCCAAATTTTATGAAACCCACCAGTTAAGAAACGACAGTTTTTAAAAACGTGAACCCCCTTATCCTTTTCAGTGAAAGTATAATATTGCGTTTCTAAAGTGGCTTTGACGTCGGTAGTTTTAAGTTGAACAGTGTTCCTGTAGTTCTCTGCCCTGTTTCCATATTTATCGATAAGAACTATTGCCAAATCAAATGCTTCTCCTTTTTCAACATCGGATGGCATGCTGACTATAATAGTATGCGCTTTTTCAGGAATGATATTAAAATAAGGAGGATTAGAAACGCGAATCCATGGTTCATCCCCAGATCTTCTGATTGCATGTCTTATTTCAACATCCCAAGTAAGGGTTTGTACCAATCCTTTGTATTGAGCAACTATCGTATCTCCTTTTTTAAGTGGTTTATCCACGATGGTACATTCAAAAATACCCCCAGAAAGACCATAGGTTTTTAAAATAACCTTTGCCCCGTTGGATGTTGTCGCTGAAACATATCCCAATCCTTGCAGGTTTTCAGTCTGAGGTTTACTCCAAAAATAGTGTTCTGTTTCAGCATAAGCCACGGGCAACTCGAAACGGATTCCTCCTGTAGGGTCGATACCCTCATCACCTACTACAAACTCAAATTGTATTGTTTGAAAGCTTCCAGACATTGCAGTCTGTGGAACAACAGTTAATGAACTCTCTATAGTTCGGACCTCTTCTATTTTCCCATATGAATTACTATTTTGAAAAAGAGACGCAAATATCGCTACGAAAAAAGCGGAGTTTATATTTCGATATGTACTTAAGCGTGTCACAGATATGCGGTTTGTCTAATTGCCCTCAAACTGTCGATTGGATCACTGTAGGGGCCACCTTGGTGGCGATTCTCCAGGTGCTCCCGGTTCGGGAGCAAGCTCCCTCCTAAATTTTGTCGAAGGCATTTTAAAACGATTCTCAATTTTGTGAGTGTTTTGAGTATGGTATAATTTCATTAACTTGCATTCTAGTGAATTCATTCGTGGATTAAAAGCCATAACTAACAAACTGGTTTTTAAATGAGATTGAATCTGCACTTTCGAAGGTTTTTGAAACCTTTGGGTCAATCTACCGACCATTCCGATCCGGAAGCCATTATGCCTGCCTACCTGGTTGAGAAGACGGCTAGTCCCGTTCAGGATTTATCGCCGGATAGTAAAGCAAGCTCATCCTTGAGTTGCCTCAGCCTTGTCTGCAAGTTCGGATCGTTGATGCAGTTTTGCATTTCGTAAGGGTCACTCTTCAGGTCGTACAGTTCATCCATCCCTTCCAGCTCGTTGTATTGAATAAATTTATACCGCGTGGTTCGGAGAGCCTTGTAGCCCATGTTTAGAAGCCTGGGGTGGACGTTGTCGGTTTGATACTCTATGAGAAAGGACGAACGCCAATCGTCCATTACCATGCCCTTTAATAGGCCAGCCAGACTGCGTCCATCCATGGTGTGTTTCGTCTCGACGTTCGCCAGATCAAGCAGAGTCGGTGCCAGGTCGATGCTCAGGGCAAATTCGTCAATCAGAATACCTGGATTAATGACCGGGGGAAACCTCGCCAGAAAGGGGATTCGAATGCCTTCTTCGTAGGCCAGCCGTCGTTCGACGCTCAAGCCGTGTTCGCCATTCCAGTAACCGTGATCGCTGAGAAGGAGGATGACGGTGGTGTCCAGCTGTCCGGTCTCTTCTAAAGCGATGAACAGCTGTTGCACTCCTTCGTCGACCGCCGCCAACATTCTTAATCGAGCGAGAATGGTTTCGTCCCCGGTGCCCGTGTCTTGACTCAATAATGGCAGTCCCATGATTTTTCGGTTGAGCGCGGGCTTGTCCTCGGGAGTATCCGTTACGTTGATACGGCGCGGAATGGGAGCGTTCGCATAGAGCTGCTTGTGTCGTTCTGCCGGCAAGAACTTCGAGCCGCTCGGATCGGAGACGCTCCCGTCATCAAACTGGATCAACTCCGGATGCAGAGCTTTGTGGGATAGATATAGGCAGAACGGCTTTTTTCGTTCGCGACGAACAAATCGCACCGCCCGATCGTTGAGCACATCGGTGGTGTGTCCTGTCGATTGGATATGCCTTCCGTTCTCATTGAGGATAGGATCGAAAGAAGTTCCCTGGCCAGCCATACAGGCCCAATAGTCGAATCCTGGTCGGGGCGTATCGTCATTACCCATATGCCATTTACCTATGTATCCAGTCTCATAGCCGTTTTCGTGGAGAATTCGGGGAAAGGTCATGAGTTGGTGGCTTTGTTCGCTGCGGTTGGTATTATTTGCGATGCCGTGACGATGAGTATACTGGCCCGTCAGCAGGTTTGCCCGGGCCGGCGAACAAAGGGGCGTTGTGCAAAAGGCATTGCGAAACCTCGCTCCTTCTTGAGCTATCCGGTCGATGCCTGGAGTTCTCACAAATGGATGTCCCGCGCAAGCGATCTCATCCCAGCGTAAGTCATCCACTAGAATAACCAGAATATTCGGTCGATCTGCGGATACCGAGGCGGTTGAACCCAGAATGAAAAGCAATGTTGTGGACAGAGCTATGAGAAATGTCGATTTCATGGATAGCCTATTCTGTCTCTGGGTAGATGGTTATCAAGACTCTCCGGCACTGTTTGAAAATCCGAATATCTCATTGAATATGCCTGCTAGCAAGCTAACTCCTGTTCGCCAGCCTGAACGGTCGACCCTTTTCGCTGGGGGAGTTTAGCTCTTTTTCATAAGCCGTCAGGGTCTTCCGGCCACTTCTATCTGACAAC
>JAPUIL010000686.1 GCA_027297085.1 Verrucomicrobiota bacterium
TAACAGTAAATTTTTCTTATGTGGAAGAAATGAATCCCCCTACCCCGATGTATGATGAATTCCAGGTTGCGTTTAATACACCAAGGGAGCTGGACGTACTCGCGAACGACGAAGGGGAAGGCTTACGTATCATCGCCCTGAATACCTTCTTCGATTCCAATTTATTTCCAGGGTCTCCAGAGATAACCGGCAGTCAGGGTTTCAACAATCAGATAAGGATAAACGAAGACGGAACCCGGATCATCTACAATCCACCCCAAAACTTCTTTGGCTTCGAGGCCTTTTACTATATTATCGAAGACTCGCAAGGCAGACGCGACTTTGAACAAGTCTTCATTGAGATAGTATTTGAGCTGGAAAAACAGTTCGCTGCAAATGATGACTTTGCTACCATACCGGTAACCTCAAACCGAACAAAGATCAATGTATTGGCAAATGACTCGGTCACGGGGGGAGGATCGAAAGAACAGCTGGTCATAACGGATATCTCCACACCCACCGCGGGCGGAAGAGTTTCTTTTCAAGGTTCGGACGTAACCTATTGGCCGCCTCCAGATTTTTTAGGCATCGACACATTTGTCTATACCATGACGGATGGTTTTAGTGGCACGGATACGGCAACGGTCTCAGTATCAGTAAATGAATCGCCAGTTTCAAACCAACGAAGAGCCCTGCTTAATTTGTTCCTGAAACTGTTCGGATCAAGCCAGGGCGGAGGCGCAATATTTGCTTTATTCAACAATCATATGAATGAAATCAACTACATCATTTTGGATCAAGACGGAGGATCCGTAGCACCAAAAGCGAATGGTAAATCGCCGTTATCCCGCCTCCAAGTCGGAGGCACTGCCGATACCCAAGCCAGATTGAACGCGCTGTTGGATCTGGCTGAACCCGGATTTGTGGCGGTGGTGACAGGTCAAGGCGATTCAGTAATGGTTACCCAAGAATTGGTCGATCAGTTAATGAACCAAATTGCTTACGTGGAAGAACGTGCGAGCCCAGATTTAAAAGCGGACCTTCAAACGCTAAGTGAGATGACTAATGATTTCCAAGACTTGGTAGGAAAAACCTTCAATGAAAGTGCCTCAATCTTAGGATTAGAGCCTGACAAAATATCAATTCCTTATCTGGCACTCGAGCGTATCAATGACGTATTTAGCATAACCACTTATGACGTCGTCGGTGTCGCCTACAAACTATGGAAAAGCAACAATCTGCAACCAGACAGTTGGGAAGAAGTACAAAACGCAGAGGTTGAGAAAAAAGGGCAGAGGGCAAAAATCTCGGATCCAGACATAGGGGATGAGGATGTCTTTTACCGGGTGACAACCGAAGTGGAGTAGTACGAAATGCTTGGCCAAAATCAAAAAGCAATGATAACTGGCGACTTGATGTAGTTTTGCAGGAATGTGTCAGTAGCGATTCTACACAAGATATTATACGGGCCACCGGAAAATCGAGGCCTCCAGATCTCCTACCTCCCATCGCAAGTCTAGCTTCTTCCGAAGCTGCCATGCTCCACCCCATCAGGACCAATGACTTCACTCCATAATTTATCAAACCTCGACCTGATTCCAAGCCGATTGCTGAAAGACCTCTCGTAGCTATAATTATGCTAGAAAATTCGGCTCTGATGCATTCGAATAAAACTGAAATGCGCACGAATGCAAAACACGACAAAGTAATAATTTATGGATACAATAGAGGTCTGGGAGGTGAAAAGCCGGAGGAATTTGCGTGAGTTCATTTTATTTCCATTCTCGCTTTATAAGAAAAGTCCATATTGGATTCCACCGCTAATAAGAGAGGAATTTGTCCTATTCGATCGACATAGAAATCCGGCATTTGAGTTCTGCAAGTTGCGTCAGTGGATAGTGCGCAAAAATGGAAAAACAGCAGGTCGCATCGCGGGAATTGTTCACAGGTTCGAAGTTGAATCAATAAAGACAGGGCGATTCGGTTGGATTGATTTTATTGATGACCATGAGGTTTCGAAGCTTCTTCTAGATCAGGTAGAGGATTGGTTCAAGGAGATAGGAATTGAACAAATTCACGGTCCATTCGGGTTTAGCGATATGGATCCAGAGGGAATGCTTGTCGAAGGTTTCGACTCTCCTGCGACTATTGCGACGATCTATAATTACAGTTACTATCCAACTCATTTAGAGGAGCATGGCTATGAGAAATCGGTTGATTGGGTTGAAGGGATTGGCCCTATTCCCGCGCCGCCAAACCGACTATTAAGAGCGGCCAAATTGGTAGAGCAAAGATTTAAAGTAAAGAGTAAGCGGATTCAGGGAAGAAAGGAGATGGCAGGACGGGTGCAGGAGATGTTTAACGTGCTAAATGAGAGCTTTCGGCACCTGCATGGCTTCCAAACACTATCTCCAGGTCAGATTGATTTCTACCTTGATAAATATTTGGGCTATGTCGATCCGGAGTTGATTAGCATTATAGTAAATGACAGCGACGAAATCGTAGGATTCGCAATAGCGATGCCAAGTTTGAGTGAAGCCTTTCGAAAAGCTAAAGGCAGGTTGTTTCCGTTTGGCGCATTTCAGATTCTGCGTGGTCTTAGAAAACGTGAAGAAATTGACCTCTATTTGATAGGCGTGCGACCCGATTATCAGCGTACGGGGATTGTTGCTCTAATATTTCGAGATCTGTTCTTGGCCTTTAAGCGCCATGGTTTTGAAAAGGCTCGATCTAATGCAATATTAGAGAACAACTACGAAGCGTTGACATTGTTTAGTGAGTATGAGGAAGCAGTCGAAATACATAAACGCAGAAGATGCTACAAAAAATCGCTTTCCTGAAGTGAAGCCGTTCGCTTGCTAATGAGCTAAATCAGCTAGCTCTTTATTTAGTCGCACGGTTGTTGGAGCTAGAGGTTTTTTGATTGGATCGCCCATTTGCCTTGTTCGCTAAGATGATTCTTGAGGAGAAAATCGTGTCGAGAAACCATTTTAGTTTAACAGAATGCTGCAATATTAGCGTCTCTTGCTTGGGCGTTACCTTGGCATGAACTGTGTGTGGACGACGACTGGCATTCTCCAAAGCAGACGTTCTGAGTTCTCGCCGGGGAGCTGGCGGGCGGTTAAGGACGTCGAGAGAACCGATTTTGATGAATTAAGAAACCCTAACCGATTCCAACTCCGTTGGTGACCGCATCTTCTACCGGCTCACCATCGAATTGGAACAGCTGCCCTAAATAACCGGATCAATAAATGCGTAAACCGATTTCCGGTTGCCTCTCTCTATCGGTTGACCTACATTGCATACTCAATTCAGAAATTCTCCCTGTGAAACGTCTTCTATCACTCCTAGTAATTTTAATTCTCCCGATTCCGGTGGTCGCCCACGATGCAGCCAATTTGATTGCCAAAAGCTACGGCATCGAAAATTGGGATAAGGTCGAGGCGATCACTTATACTTTTAACGTCAAAAGTCAGCGCCGAAGTTTTGACCGAGCTTGGACCTGGTATCCCGGGACCGATGAAGTGTATTCACATCAGGATGATGTAAAATATACGCGTGGCGAAGGTATGGATGAAACGATCGACAAAGCTTTTATCAACGATGTCTTCTGGCTGCTGTTTCCTTATCAAATCGTTTGGGACCCCACCCTCACTTTCGAGGAGGAAGAAAAAGTTAAAGACCCTATTAGCGGTGAGCCCGTACGAAAACTCAGAGTTATTTATAACAAGGAAGATGGGTACACACCCGGCGATGTGTATGAGCTTTTCTATGACGAAACTTATGCTATTACCGCCTGGAAATTTTTAAGAGGCGGCGAAGGAGAAGGACGGGTCACTGTCTGGAAAGGTAATCAGGACTTCAATGGCATCACAATTTCAACAGAACATCGTAATCCCGAAGGTATGGGTCTTTGGTTTAGTGATATCGAAGTGAATTTGAAATAAGAAATTTCACGTTTGTCTGGGTCGAGCGGCCGGTTACCCGACCGCGCTCCCACAGACCCGTGCGAGCACGATTAGCGCACACGGTTCCTCAGGTTATGGTCTCGCTGGGAGATAGTCTCCCACCCTGCGCTTGACGCGCGTTCGCTATGCCTGGTTGTTTCGTCAATACGTTTCTCATGGCGCTGTTGTCCATGCGTAGTTCCCTTCCAGGCGTCCATAACCCGACCTCCCGCTTTGCTAATAACCGGGTCCATTGGGTCAGTTCCCCGGTGTTCAATCGCTACTATCAGGAGGCTAAGACTGCCTTTGTTCATCTCTTGGACTCGGTTTCCCTCGTCGGTCGATACCTTGGGTGGCTGCCATGATTTCTGTTTCGCCCCGTACGCAGCCGACGGGGAGAATAAGGACGTTGATAGACCGGTGTCGCCCATTCCGGTAGTGCACCAAGGAAACAGGAGGCTCTCCCATCTTCCCGGCAAACCCCAATACTGCTCTGCCCTGCTCTCCGACCCCGGGCGGACGGTTCGCGCCAGACCAGTCGCCATCAAGGCTATTGGGCGCGTCCGTATGGTCCCCGCTCTCCTAACGACGAAGACTCCACCAATCATAGCTATTTCGAGGCTCTATCACACGGCTTTGCAGCTCGCTGTCTACGCTTCGTGCCGACATCTCTATCGACGACGCAAGACTCGCTTCCGCCGGCTGGTCAGGCCTTATCGGACGGGGGTGCTTACCCGTCGGGTTTGAATTGAGTTTTTCCATCACTGGTTCTTATCTTTTCATTTCATCTGTTTATCATTGTTGTTGTTGTTCCAGCGACTTCCCAACTCACCGAGCTTGGATGGCGCCATAGGAGCTAGCTTGCTGCCGAACAGAATACCAAAGATGTCCGCTCAGTCTTTGCGAAGTAAGGAGAATGAATGGTTGAAGGCTGACAATTGACGCCATGTTTGTGCCTTTCATACCCTGTGGTCTC
>JAPUIL010000687.1 GCA_027297085.1 Verrucomicrobiota bacterium
GGGGGGATCCGCGGTTTGATGCGTTGTTGGAGGATTAAATTAAAGGATGAAGGTAGAAGGCAGAAGAATGAATTTAACCACCCGCTTCGCTAGAGGACCCGCCTTCATGCATTCCGGCGAGGCGTGCACAGAGAGCACAGAGTAAAATGAATAATGTTCCGAGTCTGAAGGACGACATCGCCGAATCCCCTAGGATATCGGCTCAATCCCTTTTTCGCAGCATACGAATGAAACTCTTAGCCTCAACATCACTAGTTTTACTCATCGGCTTGCCAGTCTATGCAAATGCCCAGGTAGCACAGAATGATTTAATCCAAATAGATGATCGAACTTTGGCAGAGCCTTGGAATCGACCGGGTGACTGGATGGCTTACGGCCTGACTCAGGGTGAAGATCGATTCAGCCCTTTGAAACAAATCGACAAGGATAATGTAGCAGAGCTTGGATTGGCCTGGGCTAAAAAATTGGGAACGACCCGTGGTTTGGAATGCACGCCGTTAGTAATTAACGGTATCATGTACATCAGTCTTCCCTGGTCAGGAGTGATGGCAATTGATTCCAGGAACGGAGAGACACTATGGGAGTGGGATCCTCAGGTTGACAGAGCCATATTTGGTAGAAAGGCCTGTTGTGATGTCGTAAACCGGGGGCTGGCTTTCTATAAGGGAAATTTATTTGTGGGAGTATTTGATGGCCGCCTTGTTGCTTTGGACGCGAGTAATGGAAGTGTTGTATGGGAGACGCGTACCTTTGATCAAAACCAGGATTATACCATAACAGGAGCTCCCCGGATATTTGATGGCAAGGTGGTGATTGGAAATGGTGGAGCGGAGTTTGGAGTTCGCGGGTTCGTAACCGCCTATTTTTGCGACACAGGTGAAATGGCCTGGAGAACTTACACCGTTCCAGGTGACCCTAAACTTGGATTTGAGTCACCGGACATGGAGAAAGCCGCAAAGACCTGGAGTGGCGAATGGTGGATAGCAGGTGGAGGGGGAACTTGTTGGGATTCCTTTTCATATGATCCTGAGCTAAAACTACTCTATGTGGGAACCGGAAATGGTTCGCCCTGGACGAGAATAGGGCGCAATCAGACTAACAAACTTCTGGACAACCTATACCTGTCATCGATTTTAGCCCTCAACGCCGATGACGGTAGTATTGTTTGGCATTACCAAACTACCCCGGGTGACAACTGGGATTATACGGCCGTTCAACAAATGATACTGACCGACATCGAGTGGAAGGGGTCGATGAGACAGGTCATCTTGCAGGCGCCCAAAAATGGATTCTTTTATATCTTAGATAGGAAGACGGGTGAATTGCTGGCCGCTGATGCATTTATAGAATTGAATTGGGCAGAACGCGTTGACCTTGAAACGGGTCGTCCAATAGAGACCGCATTCTCCGATTATTCGACTTTCCCAAGAGAAATAAAACCCAGTCAGGCTGGTGGCCACAGTTGGCATCCGATGAGTTATAATCCTCAAACCAAATTAGTTTATATTCCAACCAACGAGGCTACCAGAGTATTCCAGCGTGATCCGGAGTGGGAATATACGCCGGGAGCCATGAACATGGGACTTGATAACGATACGGTTGCCCGGACCCAAATTCATTTTCCTCAAGGCGGACTTATTGCCTGGGATCCAATTAAAAGAAAACGAGTTTGGACAGTTGACCACTCCAATCAATTTAATGGCGGTACCTTGGCTAGCGCCGGAGATCTTGTTTTTCAAGGCAATGGAGAAGGAAACTTTAATGCATACGATGCTAAAACAGGAAAGGAGCTGTGGTCCTTTTTCACCGGAACAGCGATAATTGCTCCCCCGGTAACTTATCTGGTTAACGGCGATCAATTTTTGAGTGTATTGGCAGGTTGGGGTGGCGGACTGGGCCTTAGAAATCCCCCCACAGGCAAGGCAGCCGAATATTTTCAGGAAGGGATTTTGTATACCTTTAAATTAGGAGGTAACTCAAAACAACCAAGCTTGGTAAAGCATCCCCGAACCAGGGCAACTGGCCCTGATATAGATATCGAAATTAATGAGGCGTACGTAGAACCGGGCAGGGTTCTTTATATTAAAAACTGTGGAAGGTGCCACGGTTCGGTGGATGGCAAAGCCGGCATTATTCCGGATCTCGCCACAACACCTCCTGAGTTCCATCAAATTTGGCAGCAGATTGTCGGTGAAGGTATTTTTGCCAGCAGCAAAGGAATGCCCCCATTTAAACATAATCTTAGCAGTGAAGAAATAACATACATCCAGCATTTTGTGATCTCTGAATCGAAGTTACTTGCTGAAAACGAAAAAGAGAAAAATGAATAGTTGTTCGATGTTCCAGCACCTCTATTTCTTTTACCGCGAACTCGACCTCTGGTTCATCTTCGACCGGCTGCGGGGGAATCCGCGGTTTGATGCGTTGTTGGAGGATTGAGGGAGGCTTGAATTAAAATCTTTATAGCGGTTTAGTTAAGAAGTCATGAAACAAACAATTCCAAGAAACACATTCCCCTCGGCGGCTGCGCCGCTATACCGAGTCGGAGACGACATCATCCTACCGAGCTTAATGCGACATCGACCAAGCAAATTCCCATCAATAATTCCGATTAGTAGTATTTCCACGAAACATCTCGTGGCAGCGCTGGCTTTCAGCGCGATAACGCTGGTGCTAATGGCCTCGTTTGCTATGGCTCAGCAACAACAGGAGCGTCCTACCCAAGGACAGCAAGCGACGGCGCCAGCAGCGGCACAGAGGTCGCGCGGTCCGGCAGCGGCACCGGGTTCACTCACCTTTAACACCGTAATCACTAAACTGAAAGCCGGCCAGCAGGTATTCAGCAACACGATCAGCCGACCTGATCTTGAGGCGGCCAAAAAAGCATGTGAAGGGCAGGATTTCATTTGGATCGAAATGCAACATAGCACCCTGACTTGGCGTGAAACGCAGAACTTGATCGAGGTGATCGTTGAA
>JAPUIL010000688.1 GCA_027297085.1 Verrucomicrobiota bacterium
GATTCTTGGGCAATTTCCTGACCCCGCAATATGCTTTGAGCAAACCGCCAGTCAATTTCCTCTTCGACAGAAAGGGCTGACAAATCAATTGCGCGTAGCCGTGCAAGGTCAGCTTTGGTCTGCTGAAGTTCCTCAGTGAACGAGGCGGCGCTCAGGTCTGTCGGTACTTCAGTTTCCTGACGCGCGACAAAGTCATCGATAAATAAAGCGAGTTGCTCCGCACTATCTGGAACTCTTTCGACCGGAGGAGTGGACTCGCTGCATCCACACAGCATCACAATGCTAGCCGTGGCGGCAGGCAAAATTTTGAGATTCATCCAACGTGCCCCTTGTTATTTAATTTATTGCTAATCCGATAGGGCTTCGGCTCGAGTGTACGCCGCCTGAGTTTTCGGTCAAGAATTTACCCATCGGCACACAGCGTGGAAACACTCAGCGCACTTTGGAACTACCGCTGAATACAGGAATTCGCCGTGTTTTTTTTGACAGACCCGGAAGTCGGATGCGAAAGAGTATACAAGCCTGCAAGGATGACAAGAACAATGCCAAAAATCGCGGCTGTACCCGGCAGTTCCCCCCAGACGACAATTCCGTAAAAAACGGCTACTGGAATACCGGCATAAGCAAATGGAGCAATGAACGACAGCTCTCCACGTCGCACGGCGCTGATCTGAAAGAAAAACGCTGAGCTCATGAGAGCACCACTCGCACCCAGCCATACGATCTGCGATACAGCAATGGGCCTCCAATCAAGAAATGAAATCAGTAGTCCCGCCGCCGTCACCGCGACGAGGGTTGTCCAGGTAACGTACAACGAATGATGGCTAGGATCTATTTTGCGAGTCACCATGTCTCGAAAGCAAATAAATAGTGCGGTTGCCAGTGGTAATAACATCGCTAAGGAAAAATCGGCAGAACCGGGATTGGTAACCAGCACAACACCGGTGAAACCAACGAGTACAGCCCACCACCGTGCCGGTGTTACGCGCTCTCTGAGTATCAGGGCTGCGGCGATGGTCAGGAATATTGGTGATGTCCAGACCAGCGTGGAAGCTGTAGCAATTGGCAAAAGGGACAATCCAGTAATAAAGCAGATTGTGCCGCCGCACTCACATAGTGCTCTCACAACAATCCATTTGGAAATAACTACGTCGGCAATAATCGGTTTACCATTTATTCTCAACACCAAGGAAAATATTGCTACTGCAATCAATCCCCGGATGAACAGCATCTGACCTATGCCCAGGGTTTCGCTGCTCAGTTTCATGATCGCGTCATTCGATGAAAGCAAGGTCATGCCCAGCATTATCAACAATGCAGCTTTGGCGTTGTCAGTCAGCGTGGTTATCATTGGACGTCGGTACCAAGGCCTGAAAGAGCTCGCGGCAAATCCAACCAACCGGATATCCCAAACGATCCCCAATAATTCGTCGGGCAATCAGTGGATCAACAAAATCCGATCGTTGGGTGGGTGAAGGTATTCAACGCCCCACCGGGTTACGATGTGGTTGCCCTCAATGTTGACGGACATCGGGTAACCGGGCCTCTCGGGCATAACGGTATGCACCATATATTCGAGCGAGAAAAGGTGGTCCTCCTGAATCGTCAGATGAGCCCTGTCGCCGCGGAACTGTGCGATAGATGCGCCGACGGCCGCATCGCTGGCCGCGGGGCCCGTCTTCGTTCCTTCCGGATGAAGATCGATGGAAAACCCGGATTTACTCCCGGTAATCTTCCGTTGAATCATCTTGTAATCTTCCGTACCCATATTGATGAATTGCGTTGATATATAACCCGCGGCTTCCATGGCTGAGATAATTGAATTCAAGGTGTCCCCAGCAGTTCTGCCGATCTTAATGTTCTGTCGTATGATCTCACGTGCGGCGATCGCTCGATCGTAGGCGTGCTGAATACTCCCGGGTACGGTTGTTTCGCCGTCCTGCATAACATAGAAGTTACGTTTGAAATCCGTTCGAAAGGCTCCCAAATACAGTACGCCGATGTCATAGGTACCGAAATCACCCGGTTGAATCACATACTCCGGATAGTGAATCCACCAGCGAGGGTCCGGCGGTGCAACCCGCTCTGAATTGACAGAATAGAGAATGCGGGGAATGCTCAACTCCAGGGAATCAGACCACGCCAGACCCTGGTCCTGTAATTGCTCCTGCACCCACCAGGCAACGTCTTGTAACGTAGTTTCACCGGGCGTGATGACTTCGTTGGACAGAGCACGTTCAAGGATCTGGCGATGCATTTCCACCGCGTTTGCGAAGGCCACTATCTCTCTTTGAACTCTTCTGACACTGAAATCTGTTATTACATTTTCCGATGATACGATTCTGCTGGAGTATTCAGGACCCAGCGCCTTTATCAGTTTTTCATATTCAGTGGCGGAGATCCCGTCCGCCACCGCGAGCCATGAGGAGGTGTTGACGGCGATATTTTTTGGATCACGCTCAGATACGAACTTACTCAAGTCGTCCGGAGAGGCGAATACGTCGTATAGATCGTTCGACCCCGAACTGTAACGGGATGGTCCCCGACCAGTCGGACCATCACGCTCTTCCTGAACGTTTTGCGATCGATTCCTATTGCCAAGCACGGCGCGTTCGATCCGCTCGCCGCCCCGGTCGGTAAAAATGATATAGCCGTCGACCGATCCAAAATAGACAGACATTGGATCGGGACGCCCAACCCGGGTCGCATGTATCCACATGTCCACTCCATTATCACGCATGGCTTCCGGCAAGATCAGGTCGAATTTCTCGCTTCTTATCAGGTGCATGATTTCTGCGGTAGTTTTGGCTCCTATTTCGTGTGCCTTGACAAGGCCGGTCGCCGCGATTGTGAAAAGGCATATTAATAACGCTCTGGCAACATACATTGTTATTCTCCATCATTGCCGAACAAGCTCGGGCTGAAACTTCTTGATCAAATTTCTCAATAAAATAGTATATAGATTACAGACGGAGGATTCCGCACTTGGATAACGCCGGTAATTCGATTTCGAAAAAGGGACACCTGCAGTGCGGCATCGTCCGCAATCAAATGGGACAGTAGAAATGCGCATATTTTTAATTGCAGTGCTAGCACTAGTCGCGGGTTTTA
>JAPUIL010000689.1 GCA_027297085.1 Verrucomicrobiota bacterium
CTGCCAGCAGTTCGTTCTTTTCATTGCGGAGGGCTACCTCCTCATCCAGGCGGATATCAGGGCCGGGTTCTACCGGTAATGTCACAGGGATGGGGAATATAAACCTATTGGCCATACGCATCCCGTCCAAAACGCTTTGATGGTCTTCGCAGCCCATAAACCGGTCAAGAGGAGAGAAAGCTCCAACAGCCAAGAGTTCCAAGTCACAGAGCGAACGAGGAGACAGTTGGATAGATGGAAGCTCGTTTGCTTTCCTCAGGAGTTCGGGACGCTCTTCATCGTGAACAAACAGATGAACCAGCTTTCCCCCGTACGGTGGTATCAACACGGTGTCCTCGGGAGCTCTATCCATAAGGGATCCTCCATGCGACGTCAGCTTGCTAGCGCGTGCGCGCTCGGTGAAACAGGCCTTAGGCGGACGGAATGAGAAAGGCGCGTCGCTAGTAGATGCATTGAAGGGTGCTAAGCTAGATGGAAATCTTTTTCTTTCCTCAAAGTGTTAGTCAAGTACAGTTTCAACGACATAGTCTTCACTTTTCCTCGCGCCCGTGAAGACAATGATTTCGCCGATGAGTCCCGGCGAACCCGTCTCTGGTATTGTCCTTGCGATCGTGTCGCCATCCACACAACGACATCAGGACTAAATGCCCTTCGGCGTGGCCTTGACATCGATTGCTAATGTCCTTAACCAGTGTTAAATCCTGCCAGAAACGATAGAAAACATCTGACTGCCTTGGAGGTATATGGATTCTATTCCACACGATGGACGAACCTATCTCTTCCCGAAGTTCTCTTTGTAGATTTCTTACATGTGATTCCTCTCCGTAGAAATGGACGGGCCTTTCTGGATAAGCGACGCGTATAGCAGCAAGTATGCCAGCATTACATGCGATGTGTTCCAGGTCCCAACGTATCGGTTCACATACGATAATCATTCTGATTGTCCCTGTATCCAATTCCCCTGAACAGCCGTACTACCGCCCTTCGGGATGCGATGAGTTAGTAGGCCGTACGTTACCGACCGGCGCAACACCTTCAAATACACTTAGTCGCCGTTTTATGAAGCGAATCTTCTCGATGGCCCGTACCGGAAGGAACGACGTACCCCAGAAGATCCAGTACCATCCTCGAAGGGGTCGATATCGAATGCCTTTGATAAGTAATCTTCGGGCTTCCTTAAAGCGGTTCCAGCTAAAATACGTCCACCCAACGCTCCAGCATAGTCGACTCATAACACCCTTGACAAAACTTCGCAGTTCGCGTGGAATTGAGTCATTTCGTAGATGCTTTTCGAGAACTCTAAGGCTATCTTTATTCCATCGAAAGATTCGCGACTCAGCGGATCCCGATAGACCCTCCCGACGATACCGATATCCACACACCACCCTGTTGACACAGACAACCCGGAACTTTTGGGCAATTCGTAACCACAGGTCGTGATCCTGGCACACCTTGAAACTTTCATCGAACAAGCCAACTTCCTCCAGAACATCGCTTTTCACAAGAACTGAGCTGGTATGCATGTAGTTGCCCTGCAATAACTCACGATAAATCCAACCACAAACCAGCTCTGTACCTCCGTCTCCATTTTCATCAAGCCAACGGTGAACCCTCTCATCGAAACGCGATTGTTTTATAACCCCCGCTTCATCAAACTCCAGATAATTCGTGAAACTAAAACCAGCTTTTGTATATTGTGCAAACGCCTCTATTTGCAAGAGAAGTTTTGTCGGATTCCAAACATCATCCGAATCCAGGAATGCTATCACCTCGCCTCGGGCTTGGCGAATGCCCAAATTCCTCGCAGCCACTACCCCTTGGTTTTCCTGATAGAGATACGTGATCCTTTCCCGATACGGGGCCAGCATTGCCTGTGTATCGTCGGTTGACCCGTCATCCACTACGATGGTTTCGTGATTGGCGTATGTTTGTCCGAAGACACTTCTAATCGCCTCACCAATATACAATCCACAGTTATAGGTGGGGATAATTACTGAGACCTTCGGTTTATTTGCGTAAACGTCTTGGTCCTTCATGACTGATCCGTGACAGCAGGTTTATCTATACTTTCGTGCACTGATTATTCGGGAAATTGATAGGAAGAAGGCGGCAGCGATCTGAAGCCTGGCGGCGCCCATGAGAGACTGCAAGGGTGTAGTCCTTCGGATGATTTATCATTTTTGTCGAGACAGACAGCTTTTGAACCACTTGACGTTCGTCATATGGAGCCCTAACGGATGCCGTATCGGCCGGGTTATTTCAGCAATGTTCCATACAGCCCGCCACACCCTCGGCCCGATGTGAAATCGCCAGCGAAATTTGAGACGGAGGTACGCTCCAAAGTTTCGCCTCAAACCTTTAGCGTCGAGGCGATGCGTTGCATCGAGAATAAGGTAATAGTGCTTTTTTCCTCCAGCCAGTTCTAGATTCTGTCTCGCTTCATTCCCATGGTATGACCAATTCCCACCGCCGGCAACATGAGAGTAATCATGGTCTTGATGAACCGCGGTGACAAAATGGCTCGCATCCACCACATCCGCCTTTAGATCACGAGCCTTCCAAATAAGCCAATTATCAAGACCAGCCCGTCCCACGGCAAATGGAGGAAGATGCTCGTACAATCCCCGTGAGAACACAAAGTAGTCTATGTACCACGGCCCTCGCGACTTTCCCTTCTCCAACACCAAAGTACGAACACGGCTTTGCCAGCCTCGGTGTTCAAAGGCCTCAGGCTCTGTAAGGTCCAAGTTCCAACACTCTCCCACCATGAGAAAGCGATTCCTCCAATGACTCACCTTGTCCACCGCTTGTATAAAGTCATCCATCAAGAGGATGTCACAGTTCACATAGCAAAATAGGTCATGACTTGCTGATTGCTCGGTTTTCTTGAACAGGTCGTTAAGGAGCGGTGTCCCGTATTCATTGCGGACGACTTCGGGTATATGGCGGACGTTTAAGTCTTTCGTAGCCTGTTGAGTTCCTTCCTCGTCGCCGAAAATGAGAATTTCACAAGAAGGGTGTAACCGGGTCCAACTGCCAATGGCATTCCGCTGGATGATGCCAAAATGGCCCTTAAACGGCTTGGGCATGGCAAATAGGGTCAGCATATAGTCAACGTCCCTTGGTGTGATCTTTAGAAACGCACCTCTCGTTAAAACCCAGGTGTTAGATGGTATTACCTCTTTTTGAAGAGGTAGTTTGGGTTACTTATTACTACGTCGTACTCCCTTGACCTTTTGACCTCCGCAACAACCTGGCAAACTTCCCAGCCTGAGCCATCTGCAGAATCATCAAAGAGAATGAAGCCGCCCCTCTCAAGAAACTCATGGCAATTCTCAAAATCCCGTTTGACATATTCGTAGGCGTGGTTGCCGTCTATGTAGAAGAAGCTGATAGGGCCTCCGAACTTGATGGGTTGTCCGATCACATCGAGAACCTCTTCCGATTTCCTCCACGCTTCGAAGAAGTCATCAGATAACATCTCTATTGCATACGGCAAGTCGTACCGGCTGAACATACGAATATTTCGAATATAGGTCTCTCTTACAAATGTCTGGTACTCGGAATGGCTGATCGAAGAATCTCCAACCATGGAGCCATGATGAGCGCCTTCAAACTCCCATTTGTCACAGGTAATTAAGCGATTACGTACGCCGTGTCTTTCTTTGTAGTAGGTCAGAAGATTTGTTGAAAGTCCACAGAAGGAACCTATTTCAACGAGCGGGGCTTCACTAGGAAGATTGCGTATAGCATAATCAAAAGAAAATAGATTTCCCCGGTGAAGGATTCCAGCATTCGCGTAACATAGCCACCTCACATAGTCGTCAGATACGTCTATTGGGCGAGCGTGGGGGGTTGGATCTACAATACTCGCCAGTTTTCTAAGTACTCTCGCGCAGAGATTTCTCATTGGTGCGACGCGCCCTCGAAACACACCTTGGGGATAGAAAAGATCGTCACCATATGTATACTCCTGGGCGTATCGTTAGAATCTCACTTCTCGGAGATTACAACGGTGCCCCAGAAACCACGCCACCGTTTTCGGGATGCCTTCGCGCAGACGATACGCGGCTTGGAAGCCGAACAGTTGCTTCGCGCGCGCCACGTCCAGGCAGCGCCGCATCTGGCCGTTCGGCTTCGTTGTATCCCATACAAAAGTTCCCGTGAAGCCTGTCTCGGAAGCAATCATCTGCGCCAGATCCCGAATGGAAATTTCCTCACCGGTACCCAGGTTGACTGGTTCATCCGCTTCGTAACGCTCCGTTGCCAGCAGAAGACCTTCAGCGGCATCCTCAACGTAAAGGAATTCTCGCGTTGGTGAGCCATCGCCCCAGAGCATGATCTGATGGTGTCCACGCTCTTTCGCTTCCACGCACTTACGAATCAGGGCGGGTATGACGTGCGAGGTCTCCAAATCAAAGTTGTCTCCGGGACCGTAAAGATTGACGGGCAGCAGGTAAATGGCGTTGAAGCCATACTGCGCCCGGTACGCCTGCGCCTGGACAAGCATCATTTTTTTCGCCAGGCCATAGGCGGCGTTCGTCTCTTCAGGATATCCGCTCCAGAGGTCGTCCTCTTTGAAGGGGGCCGGCGTAAACTTCGGATACGCACAGATCGTGCCGACCGCGACGAACTTCTCCACCCTGACTTGTCTCGCATATTCCATCAGTTGAAGTCCCATGATCGCATTATCGTAAAAGAATCGACCCGGATTCGCCCGATTCGCGCCGATGCCGCCGACCACAGCTGCAAGGTGGATAACGATGTGGGGCTCTACCTCCTTGTAGAGCCGGACGATGGCTTCGCGTTCCCGCAGATCATACTCTTTGGAGCGGGGTACGATTACATCCTTGCAGCCACGCTCGGACAGCTTCTCCACG
>JAPUIL010000069.1 GCA_027297085.1 Verrucomicrobiota bacterium
TTTTCAGCTCAACCTCACTTTACTCAATCAACATGAATCTCTTCAAACTTCTCTGTTTTCTCACAATAACTTCCCTTGGATGGTCCCAAGCCGGTTACCAGGATTTCAAAGTCACCCACGGCCCCATTCTTGGGCGCCCCGGACCCACGACAATGAGCATTTGGATGCGCACCAACATACCGGGAGGTGTATCCGTCACTTATGGAACTCACCGGCACATCCTCGATCAACAATCCGCACCGGTTCAAACAAATCTGGCAAACGACAACACGGCGGTCGTTACATTGACGGGACTGGAGCCGGACACGGAATATTTTTACAGAGCGGACAATGGCCGCGGTGGATCCTTTCGCACCTTCCCCGATCCGGACCACTATCGGAATAATGACTACAACCCGGAAGGACTTTTTAATTTCCAGTTTCAGTTTACTTCCTGCGCCAACCAAAGTGTCAGTGGAGGGCCGGGCCCGGATTTGGCGACTTACGACATCTTAAACGAAACCTGGAAAGACAAAGTACTGTTCGGCATCATGAACGGTGACTTAATCTACGAGGAAGACCGCGCCTATCCTGTTGAATCCTGGAGAGGTCAAGTCCATATTAGTCCAGAGGATATACCGAAAGCTGTGCAGGTCGCACCTTCTATTGTGGGAGTTTGGGAAAACTATAAAACCTACCTTTCCCGGGGTATCAATCTGGCCAAATGGCATCAGGAGGTTCCCAACTTTTTTACCTTCGATGACCACGAGATCCTCAACGACATTTACGGTCCCGGAGAAATTGGCTACGTGGCCAGACGCGCTGTCTTTCGCGACCAAGGCGTTAAAGCATGGTGGGACTATGTCGGTTGGGCCAATCCCATGGAGCATAAATCACGCACTCATTTTGGCCGGGGCAACTTCAAAAAAGGCAGCGATGTCCTTTACGATCCGGAATCCGATTTCACCAAACTCAAAATGGAAGACTACGGCACCCTGCATGTGCATTGGGGCAAAAAAACCGATGGTGTAGTAAACATGGAGCTGGATCTTATGCCCGGCGATCCTAATTCCGGCGTATATGGAATCGTGGAGGTTATTGACGAACACCGTCTGCGCATCGAGCCCGCCGCCAAAGCCACTAATCAAGCCTCTTATTCAATCGGCCGTCGTAGTTATGGCTCATTCAAAGTTTCCAATTGTGAGTACATCATCTTACAAACTCGGTCTCATCGTTCGTTACACGACGTTTCTCAGCGCGACAAACCTGGAGCAACGATACTGGGAAAGCAGCAATTCAACTGGTTGAAAGACACTATTGATAAATCCACGGCTGATTTCATTTTCTTGATATCCACGGTCGACTTTATGATTCCCCATGTGGGTAGCGGAGGCGGAACTGACAAAAATACCGTCCCGAAAGATGATGCCTGGACTGTTTTCCTGGAAGAACGTGAAGAGCTCATTGAGTTTTGTGATGCCAAAAATGAGCAACAGTTTTTCGTGCTAACAGGTGACTTGCACAATAGCTTTGCCATCAAAATTACTGATAACATGTGGGAGTTTGCTTCGGGTCCGGCCAACTCAGTCAACCACGTCCCTCGTGACGACGAAGGCAACCGGCCCGCCAACGGGAAATTCAAATTCGGCCCTCGTGAAGTCGACATCCACTGGTCGACCTACGTGCTACCAGACATCCCCCGAATGGAGCGGTTTTACCCAACCTTCTGCATAGCACAAATCAATAATGTATTTAACAATCCGGTACAGCGTGGCGGCGAACGTTGGGTAGCCTACCCCAAACCTCATATCATTTTTAAATACTACGACGGTTACACGGGAGAGCTGCTCTATGCCCAACCCGTCCACGCAAGATAGAGGAAAGAGTAGGACAGGCATCCTGCCTGTCTAATCGAGTCCCATTTAGACAGGATGTTTTTCAACCCCAATCAGACCGTTGAGATTTCAAGTCGCCACCTCCCACACTGGCAACAGAAGGGCGTTACTTATTTCGTTACCTTCAGATTAAACGATTCAGTTCCCCAATCCACACTTCGGGATTGGAAAATAGCTCGAGACCAATTTCTCCTGTCTCACGAATCTCCATTAAACGCCAAAGACAGCAGGGAATTCCACAAAAGGTTTACCCATAAGATGGAGGAATGGCTTGATAACGGCATGGGGTCCTGCCTTCTAAGCAATCGTAAAATTTCGAGCGAATTGGCAACAATCTTCAAACACTTCAATAAGGAGCGCTATGAATTGGGAGAATGGGTTATTATGCCAAACCATGTTCATCTAATAGTGACTCCATATCGAGGCCATAATGTTCCTGAAATACTACATAGTTGGAAATCATTTTCCGCTAAAAGAATTAACAAGCTGTTAAATCGCTCTGGAAAGTTGTGGCAGGAGGAGTCCTTCGATCAAATTATCCGAAGTCCATCACACCTGTATCGCATAAAAAACTACATAAAAAGAAATCCTGAAAATGCTGGGATCGAAGTATATCATGCGTCCTGGATTTAAAGCGACTTATCTCATATTAAACAGGCAAGATGCCTGTTCTACCCTACTTTAGAATCACCATTTTATAAATATGGAATCAAGCCTCCTTCGCAATCCACCCAAAACAGTTAAAGGAACCCTCAAGGAACTCGGGCCCGGCCTGATCGTTGCCGGAGGCATTGTTGGTTCAGGGGAACTGATTGCTACAACTGCCACCGGAGCAGAAGCAGGGTATTGGCTGATGTGGATCATCATCGTCGGCTGTGTGATTAAGGTATTCGTACAGGTCGAGATTGGCAGGTATGTCATTTTAACCGGTAAAACTACCTTGGAAGGCATTGCCACCCTTCCTGGACTTAAAATAAAAGGGGCTCACTGGATAGCCTGGTTTTGGCTGGCTATGTTTGCAACCAGTACTGCCCAACAGGGCGGTATAGTGGGAGGCGTAGGTCAAGCGTTGAGCATCGCTATTCCCATCACAGAACAAGGCGCCGCATTTAACCAGGCAGCTGAAGCCCAAGTATTGGCCAAACTCGCACAATCGTCTGGAGAATTGTCGGCCGAAATCCTGGCGGCCGCTTCGTCCACTCTGCCGGATCCAGGATACGACATCTATATCTGGGCCCTCCTTGTTACACTGATCACTGCCTTCATTTTGTATTTCGGTCGTTATGGATCTATAGAAATTGTCGTAACCACCTTTGTGGCGGGTTTCACCCTGATCACACTAATTAACCTTGTCTTACTTCAAATGAACCCTGACTGGGCGGTTAGTTGGGAAAGTATTAAACAGGGCATGTCCTTTAAACTTCCTCCGGTGCGCGAAGGAATAAACCCAATCATAACAGGCCTGGCCACATTTGGCATTATTGGAGTGGGCGCCGGAGAGCTCGTGTATTATCCTTATTGGTGTTTGGAAAAAGGATACGCCGCTTTTATCGGACCCAGGAATGATTCCGATGCGTGGAACCACCGGGCTAAAGGCTGGCTTCGCGTAATGCGTTGGGACTGCTGGCTATCCCTCGTGGTATACACCATCTCAACGGTTGTCTTTTACCTCCTGGGTGCGGCGGTATTGCACCGTGCTGATTTGCATCCTCAAGGTATGGAAATGATTCGAACGCTAGCCTCCATGTATGAACCGGTATTCGGTAGCTGGGCGGTTGGATTGTTTTTGGTAGGCGCTATAGCCATTCTCTACTCCACGTTTTTTGTGGTAGGCGCCAGTAAGGGACGTGTCTTCGCGGATGCCATGGTCATTTTTGGTTGGCGTGAATCAACTCCGGAAAAAAATCGGATCTGGGTCAAATGGCTTTGCTTCGGCTTCCCCATCGTCAGTTTCCTCTTTTTCTGGCTTTATCCTCATCCCAAAGAATTGGTGCTTCTGGCTGGAACCATGCAGGCGTTTCTACTTCCCATGCTGGGTTTTGCCGCAATTTATTTTCGTTATAAACACGCGATACCCGCACTACAACCCACCAAGCTCTGGGACCTGTTTCTCTGGATCTCTGCCTTGGGCTTATTGATTGCGGGCGTCTGGCTGGCCTGGTCAAAAATAGCTTCAATTTTTGTATAAAACTATGGCGAAGTTTATCGCGCTACTAAGAGGGATAAACGTTAGCGGAAAGAATAAGATCCGTATGGTCGAGCTCCAGAGTGTGTTCGACAAGCTGGAACTATTGAATCCGGTTACTTACCTGCAAAGTGGGAATATTGTATTTGAATCCAGTCCTAAATTGAATCATGAAACGACCGCCAACACTATTGAATCTGCCATTCAGAAAACGTTTGGCCACGACGTCGCGGTATTGGTAATAAGCGGCAAGGACATCAATCAGATTTTTAACAACAACCCGTTTATTATAAATGAGCAGACCGATACATCCGCTTGTTATGTTACCTTCCTCTATGAAAAGCCCGGCCAGGAGTATTTGAACGCACTTAAGTCACCGGAAAAAGAAACAGGCCGATTCAAAGTAGTATCTCTCACTGTCTATGTCCATTGCCCCAACGGATATGGCCGTACAAAGATTAACAACCAGTTCTTCGAAAGAAAACTCAAAGTACCCGCAACCACGCGCAATTGGAAGACAGTCACGGCATTGAACGAGTTGTCTACGAACGCCATCTGAACCGAACTATTGGTCAAG
>JAPUIL010000690.1 GCA_027297085.1 Verrucomicrobiota bacterium
CTTTGTTCATCCGGTGTCAGCTTGTTTCGGAAGTCTACCAACTGGTTCGCGATGTGATTAAAAACAGCATCGTAAGGATCACTGTTTGGCCAATCTGCGGTGTCGTAGTCCAACTCGAGTGTCTGGTATTCAATAGTATCGTTATACCAGACGCGGCCAGTGGAATCTGTAACATAGACAAGCAGCGCGATTGAATGACCGTCTGAAGCCAGAATATTCGCGTTAATATATAAGTCGGGAGATTGAACTTCCCCAGGACTGATAAACGTCTGGCCCCAATGTTGGCTTTTATCCAGTGCGTTCTTTAGGGCGATGGGGAAGAAGTGAGTCTCAAGCCGGCGAATTTTCGGATCAACAGCTTTATGATCGATTTTAGGCGTGCCCGATTTATCGGTGGTGATCAGTCCGGCTCCTTCTTCTTCCAACTTTTCCAAGTCAGCACCTGGCAGGAACAGATTGATAGCAACATTGAACCGTTCGTCTGCAACAGCTTCTTCCTGAGCGACCATCACCGGAGCAAAACTTATTGGAGTTCCGTCGATATAATCGACTGCGGTTTTGGGTGTGGCGCATCCTGTCAGAAATAGAGCCAAAGTAAAAAGCGGAGCGCAGATCTTGAGTAGATTCTTTGAGGAGATTGAGGTTAGCCAGTTTTGCATAAGTGGGAAATTTCTCAAAAGATCATTGATCTGCCTGCATGCGCTCAAGCGCGCGTTTGTAGGCTTCTGGAGGTTTGGGTTGGGGTGGTGGTTTGAAGAAAATGGCCAGGTCAGGTCTCCAGCGAAGGATCTGTTCGTAGGTTTGATTCATTTTATCATAGAGCACGAAACGTTCATCGTAATACGACTGGCTGACTTTTTGCATTTCTAAGATCGTATTCACATTGGCTTCCCGATCCAGAAGAATGTAGCCCGCTTCCTGGCGGTTTTGGTCTTCCTGGTTTAGTCGACCCTGCAATCCACCAAGGGCTGAAAATAGTTCTTCGTCCAATGCTTCCATCCGGGTTTTTCCGGACTCTCCAAAACGCGCGCTGGAAGATCTGGGTTGGAGAATCAAATCGAGAAAGGCGGTTCTTCTTCTGTCCTGATAGGGGCTGCCGAAATTTAATAAATTGCGAAGTTTTTCCAGTTCCCTTTTTTCTAATACTTTGCGTTGATCCCGGAGTTTGGCCAAGTGAGTTGTTTGGCTGGCAATCACTTCGTCGTAGTACTGAATGTGCTCCTCCACATTGCGGCGAAATTCCTGGTCCGAAGCATTGGTTTCACCCCATCCAATATACACGGCTTTGGCCTGATCCAGACTGGCCTGATTGCGAGCCAATTCGCCGGTGGTGTCTTCAATCATGATTTCCAGCAGTTCCTTGTCTTCGATCTCGTCGATGACGAAACTTTGGGCAAACAGTCTGATCGAGTTTCCTGACACACAGAGGATCAGGAAAATCAATGCTATTTTCAGGCTAACTGAGATTACTGGTCTCATTGGGATTGTTGGCATCTATGGTGTGGATGATGCCGATCTCGTCAAATCCTTCATTTTCTGGTACTCACGCCAAAGGACTTCCTCTTCCTCGGGGCTTAACAGTTTTTTCCGATTAATTATCGCCTCTTCGATTTCTCCATTTAGTTCTTCACGGATTGCGATGTACTTCAACAAAAGTTCTCTACGTTTTACCGTGATAGTATCGACGAAAGTGGTTTGTTGCAGTGCCTCGTTCAAGTCTGTGGGTTTTAATGTGACCGGGTCCAACTTTACCACCTCGTGCGGGGTGGCTCGGCTGCGCATATCCACGATGACGAGCGCTTCATTCATCAAGGTTTCGTTTTGGCTGAACCAACGTGCGTAGGTCTCATACTCGAAATAGTTCTCTGAAAGTATTTGAAGAATATCCCCTACTGCCGGACTGATGCCACGACGGGTGACGAACTTCGGGTTATTAAACGCGTATTCCAGGTCTGACTGAAAGTCGGTTACTTTTTCCAGGTAAGTTTCCAGAAATTGTTTGTAGGCGTCAGCTGCCTGATCGGATAATTGCCAGATTTCAGGCGGTTGCAGGGAGACGGGCTCCTGGCTCCACACCGTGCGGATTTGTCTGCGATTGGTCGCGGTGCCATTGTTGAATGCAAACAAGTAATCTTGTATCCGCCGATCAATGACTGAATATACGAGGCTTTTGATCTTATCTTCCTCTGCATCCATATTACGTTCACGAATATGATTGATGGCCCGGGCCAGCAACTCGCCCGAGCGGAGGCTCTTGCCTTCGAAATCGATGAAGACCTGGGAGCGCAAACGTTCCCATTCGGTGTCCCGATCGAATAAATCTTCATGCAAACGCGTGTAGTCTTCTACCAACGTTTCTGACAGATTTACCAGATGGTGGTAGAGGGATGGAAAACCGGCTTGTATATCCATATCGGGCTGAGAAATGCTGGAGCGAATTTCCGCAAGTTGCCACTCCCGCTCGACCGCGCTACGCCACGAAAATTCTTTTTGATGAATAGATAAGGCCACATTCAAACCTGACATTTGCACCAAAGGCTTCTGTTTTATTGTCAGATGTTCGTTCACCCAGGAACCGTCCCACAAATTGGCGAGATCCCTTCGCAAGCTGGATTCACCTATTTGACCCTGAGCATGCGAAAGGACTGCAAGGATTAACATTCCAAGCAAGATACCATTCAGGCGATGAGCCGGTGACCTGGGAATAGCGATTTTCATCCTGATTGGTGGTATTGGAATTGGCGGAAATGCGAGGTGTTGCTGATTCTTCGATTCTGCCAGTTGATATCAAGTTCATTGTGGACCCCCGATTAGCAACTAAAGTTTCGTATAAGGAGAGCTTTGAACTGTCTGGAATGAGTTTCCGCTTCCCTAGTTTGAGATTAAATAAGTAGTAGCACGTTGACCTTAGAAAACATTATATGCTGCAACGCGGCCCAAGAAAGAAAGGTTCCCATTCAACCAATACACAACCAATCACTAGAAGGTTTCAGAATTTCTTCAACGACTGTAATAACACTTTTTCAACTTCTTTCTCCTCACCAGCCATGTGGGTTGCGTACCTCTTTTTCGCAGTTTTGGATAACTGATAACCTAATAGCCACTAGCTCGATCTCTTGTGATTCTTATTCCGAAGGAAACGATAGCCAACCAGCTTTTGCGTATCTTCATCCCACAAGCGAAGGTTTAGTGACTTGAGGCTTTTTGCCAGGGTCAGCTCGGGCACTTGTTGAAAGAAAGGTTCTGCGCGGTGACAGGCTTGCAAATTATAATTCGGGATCCGGGAGCTGAGATGGTGAATGTGGTGGTAACCAATGTTACCGGAAAACCAGTTGAGGATGGCTGGTAATTTGTAGAAAGAGCTCCCTGCCAACGCGGAGCTTGCATAATCCCATTCTTCATTGGAGCGCCAATACGTGTCTTCAAATTGATGCTGCACGTAAAACAGCCATATTCCCAGAGTTCCCGAGAGGGTCATGATTGAGAGCTGTATCCATAGATAATTCCAAAATCCAAAAATGAAGCTCATTCCGACCACATATAACAGGAGACTGAAATTCATCAGATGTACTGAGTAGCGATCCCGCTTGCTGGCGCTTGAGACGGGGAAACGTTGATAAATAGCAAGGAATCCAAAGGGCGCCAGCACGAACAGGACTACGGGATTGCGGGAGAAGCGGTACAGAAGACGGGTCCGGGATGAAGCTTCTTTGAATTCATTCACCGTCATGGTCCAGATATCGCCCAGTCCGCGTTCGTCCAGATTGCCCGAAGTGCCGTGGTGTGCTGCGTGTTGCCATGTCCAATGGCGGTAGGGAGTAAAAGTAAGAATCCCTATTAGGAAACCAACAATGTTGTTGGCTTTTCTCGATTTAAAAAATGAACCATGGCCACAATCGTGAAAAATAATGAAAAGCCTCATGATGAACAGTGACGCGAGTGCGCATAAGGCAATGGTCAGTGGCCAGGAAACCGAGGTGGTAAAATACATCAATATCCAGAGCCCGACATAGGGTATCCCCGAATTCGTTAGCTGCCATAAACCCTTGGTCAACGAAGGTTTTTGGTACTTTCGCACAATTGCGCGCCAGCTCTCAGGCTGTTTCTTTTCGGCGGAGTGCAGGGTATTGGTGGAAGAAGTATTTATTTCTAACATACAAAACAGATCTCTGCTCAGCACGACAAAATTCGTGTAGAAAATCGTAGTTCTCTTTTTAAAGCATTTCTTTCGAAATTCTAACGGTTCAGCTTTGCGCCCTTCACTCCAACGGGAATTCTAAATACTTTACCACCTCTGCCTTGAGAATAGGTGGTGGTGACGTAAATCGACTCGTGGTCGAAGTGGCCTTCGCCAAAGGCGATGCTGGCAGCGCCGAATACATTTTCGGTGATGGTTATTAGTTCCAGGGTCTTCGGATCGTAGCGAAGAATTTTACCTATCATGTTGGCGCAGATGTAAAGGCGTCCCTGAATGTCCATGGCGAGGCCGTCGTTGGAAGCACCGTCTCCGCTGTGGGCAATGACCTCGGCTGCTCCAGCGGGTTTGTCATCGTTCAGTGAGACAGCCCAGACCCTGTCGTCGGAAACTATAGGCCGGATGCTTTTAAAAATCTGTGCAACATACATCACCGATTCATCGGCAGAGAGTGCCAGGCCGTTGGGATGATTGACGGCGGTACAGAACAGTTTGACTGTTCCTTTGGAATCGATCGTGAAAATCTCATTGGTTGCGTCGTCGGTAACGAGTAAGGTGCCATCCTTACGTACAACAATAAAATTGGGATCGCCTATGCCGGTTGCAAATTCCTTTTTGACTCCTGCGGGTGTAATTCTCCAAACAACTCCATCGTTGTTGCGATCATGACGAAACGCATTGGTGAGCCCAAAATCTGCAACCATGAGGTCACGTTCACCTATCCCTGCCAATCCAAGATTGGAATACAAATCCACGATCTTATGCGTGGCGCCATCGGTTTCAATTTCATGAAGTGCTTGATTGCCGGTGACAAAGAGCCTCCCTTCTCCGTTAAAGGCGATTCCTTCACACTGATCGAAGGGAGCGACGAATACCTCAGCTTCTACTGGGAAATTCGGTTCTTTTGCATAAAGATTGGAAAAGAATACTAAAATGCAGATTACGATTGTCAGGGAGAAAATTCGAGAATGCATGGTGTTAACAACGAGAGTTAGTGGTTTTCCGAATCGCATGTTCAAATCAATAAAATCAAAGGACTTCAGTTCATTATTTCAGCCCGTCAGTTTTTTAAATCGGCGTAGCTTATGAGCTGGATTCCGCGTTCTTGAATCGTAGTTTTCACCTTTTTGCTCGTGAAGGCCTTGGTCACCCCCGCTCGATGCTGCGCCACGTTTTCGTATCCAACATGGCCAAAGCCGCGGAGCTCAGGTGTGTCGAAGCCCGGGTGCTCGACCAGCATCCATGTACCTGCTCCCAATTTTCCCAAGGCTGCGACCAACTCCGACTCAAAATCCTGGCTGTGGATTCCGCCAATGCGGGGGAATCGTTGGAGTTCCTGTGATTCCAGTCGTAGGCGATACTCGCTCGCAATCCGGGAGGTCAATGTTCGCAATTCAGGGGATGCAGTTGCTGCGCCCATATGTGCTGAAACATGCGTCACATTGGGAAGATGTTTCAACGCCATTTCGATCTGCGCTCGCAGCTCGGCTTCAACTTCAGCTAAGTCCGGATTCGCCTCAAGGAACCCGGTGCTACCAGGTTGACTGCTACGTGTTCTGGTAATGGGCCAAAAATATCCGTCGGAATCCACCAGAGTAGGGGCGTGAGTCAACGGCCCCCATTTACAATAGTCCCATTCGCTGGTGAGACAAAGGTGTACGCCGACATCGCAGCCGGGATTCTCCTTTAGGAGGCGGGCAGCGTCGAGGAACCAAGCACCCGTCACGATCACTTCGATAGAACGTGCCACGCCGTCTCGATAGCTCTGGATGCAGGCTTCGTTGATTGACTGGCTCACTCCCATGTCGTCCGATCTCATAAGCAATTGGATTTCTCCACCTGTATCGGCTGCGAGTAAAGAGTTGGGTTGAGTCGAGAAGCATGCACTCAAGAGTACGATCGAGGAAAAAAGTAATTGGGAAAAGTATTTCATATTTTTGCTAGAGTAATGCAGAACCCATGGGAATGCCAAAAACAAAAGCCATTCCCTCGGTGAACATCAGGTTCAGTCCCCCCAGTTTCCGATTTCCTTCATCTAACTGCCAGAGTCACCGGATCTAACGATTCAGCTTCGCTCCTTTCACTCCAACCGGGACACGAAAAATTTGACCACCCCGACCTCTGGAGTTGGTGGTGGCCACATAGAGGGACTCGTGGTCAAAATCACCTTCTCCGAACGCAATACTGGCCGAGCCGTACATGTTTTCGGCGAGGGTTTTAAGCTCACCTGTTTCGGGATCTAAACGGATTATTTTACCAATCCTGTTGGCGCAAATGTATATTCGTCCTTGAACATCCATAGCCAGTCCATCGTTGGCTGCATCGAGTCCAGTGCTTGCTATTAGTTCTGCTCCGCCAATGGGTTTGCCATCCTGCAAAGGAACCTTCCAGATGGAATCGTCCATCACTACCGGTCGAATGGTTTTAAAAATCTTTGCGACATACATCACGGATTCATCCTGCGACAACGCGAGCCCATTGGGATGATTTACCGCGGTACTGAACAACTTGACCGTGCC
>JAPUIL010000691.1 GCA_027297085.1 Verrucomicrobiota bacterium
ATACGCGAATCTTATCCCGGAATTTTCCACCAAGCAGTTGATAAACCGGTAAACCCAAGGCCTTTCCCACCAAGTCCCACAACGCGGTTTCCAATGCGCTCATCACACATACATACATGCCTCCCTGAGCACCTTTGAATAACCCACCGCGGCGCATGTCTTCCTGGAGTCGATGAATATTCAGAGGGTTCTTACCGATCAGGTGACGTTTGGCAATGTGCTTCATGACATAATAAGTGCCATACACTCCATCCACACCCTGACCATGTCCGATAATTCCCTGATTGGTATAAATCTTCACAAACAGGCTATGTTCACCACGAATAAAACCACCCTTTACATCTGTGATCTTGAGCTGGGAAGGACTGGAAGATTTCGGCGACCAATCTACTGCTTGCGCAAGACCGTCAAAAGTGCTGGCCAGCATTGCTCCCGTAATACCAATCGAACTATGGGTAAGAAATGAGCGCCGTGAAAATCTGTTTGTTTTGATACTGTTTGTTCTCATTGGAAAAAGACTGTTATGAATTAATATTAGACTTATCTCGCCCGGAATTGCGCTACTCTATAGAATGGCGAATCCAAACTGGAGACTGGGATTATTAAGGAACGTTAAAAGACATTTCCATACTGTTCTGAAGTATATGACAGCTCATAACTGCGTCCACACTTTTCCTTAATCAAAAGCATTTCAATCTGGATGGTAACCCTTTTGGGATAATGGATTACAAGAAATCTATTCCCGCTCCCACTTGATGCCCCAGGGGTCTTTGGTTTCGTTTTGAAACGCCTGGAGTTTGGCAACCATTTCTTGCTTAACTTTTTGGTGCTTCGGGCTATCGGACAGATTGCGGGTTTCGTGAGGGTCTTTATCCAGATCATAGAGCTCGAGTCTTGGACGGTGAAGCAGCGCATTCGGCGTACGTTTACCGTATAGTTCAAGCCCCTCCTTCTGCATTGATACCCAGGTGGGCGATTGCAGGAGATCTTTGGCCAGGGGAAATTCGAGCTCGTTCGCGATATTAAAGATTAACTTGTACTGCCGGGTTTTTAAAACTCGCATGGGGTAGTACATCGTCGCTTCGTGAAATGTGTGCGAAGCATAGATTTCGTCCCAACCTTCGAGTTTACCACTTACGCCATTCCTGAATGATCGTCCGTGTAGTTCCATATTCGATACATCGATCCCTGCGTAATCCATGATAGTCGGGGCAAGGTCCACCCAGGAAATCATGGCATCTTGAGTTCTTCCGATTTTGGATTGGCCGGGTTCGCGAACGATACAAGGCAGGCGCATGCCGGGCTCGTAAAGAGTTGTCTTTGCCCCGGCAAAAGCGATGCCGTTGTCTGAAATGTAGATAATGACCGTATTATCGTATTTCTTGGACTTCTTTAAAATATCGATCAAATGACCAATGCCCTCATCCAACCGGGAAACCGATTGGTAATACTCGGCGATCTCCGCACGTGAGGCAGCCGTGTCTGGCAGGAAAGGCGGAACGATTACGTCATTGGGATCATAGATGACAGGATGGATACCGGGATAGCCTTCTTCACGGTTACCGAACTTGTTTGGAAGCGGATAGGTATCAAAGGTAGGCAGACCATTGGGCAGAAAAGCATTGGACC
Source organism: Verrucomicrobiota bacterium (assembly GCA_027297085.1). GTDB lineage: Bacteria > Verrucomicrobiota > Verrucomicrobiia > Opitutales > UBA2995 > UBA2995. The sequence continues at coordinate 1,630 of JAPUIL010000691.1, forward strand.
GATGTGGGTCATCGGAGGCCCAGTAAAGAAAGAAGGGACGGGCGTCGTCGCTTTCGATAACCGGCCGCGACTGCTCCGCCATTTCATAGGGACTGCGTCCGATTGTTTTGGGATCGTTAGCGGCGCCAGCCGATAGAACGATCTCGAATGCATACACCGATTCAGGTGCGATGTGGAATTTTCCGATGCGGGCAGTACGGTATCCGTTTTCTGATAGCGCGACCGGGAGACTCCTGATTTCGTCAAAAGACTGAAAGTGATGAAAAGTATGCTGGAGCCCATACTGACCATTTCGGTGATTATGCAGGCCGCTAAGAATAACTGAGCGACTGGGACTACAACTTGCTGTGGTACAATTGGCATCCGTGAAAATGGTACCGGCGGCAGCCAACGCATCGAGAGCGGGTGTTTTTACTACGGGATTGCCATAGCAGCCTAAAGCATCCGTGCCGTGGTCATCGGACACGATCAGGACGATGTTCGGGGTCTTGGCTACAACCTGCACAGCTAGTACTGCGAACATTAGAGTGAAGGAGATTCTCCCTAAAACGGAGAATAGTGGAAAAGTTTGCTTCATCATTTTTGGTAAATTTTTAGCCTCAAATACGCACAAAGATTTTTTGTCGATACATCCACCAGCATATCACCCAAAAGCCTAATCCTATTAGCGTGGCTTGGACCATGGGTTCATACATCTTTCCTCCAATCAGGAACAGGTGGTCTCCGAGGTGTATTTTGAGTGTGTTTCCCATCCAGGGCTTGAGGACCATTTCCATGCAGTAGATGGCAATAGAGTTCATGCCAACAACGACCAGTGGAAAGGCCCAACGCCGGTATTGCCGGATGTCTATGATCCAATAGAGCGCCGCCAGAATCAGACAACACCATCCAGTCGAGAACAAAGCCCAGGAGGGCGTCCAGATTCGTTTTACAAGCGGACAGATGCCGGTGGCGTTGAGTAACCAACCAAAAACGAGCCCACCCACTCCAGCGGCAATCAGAATCTTCAACTTCTCATCACCGGAACGTTTGGAGCGGAGTAATTCCCCGCACATCAGACCGAACAACATGGTTGCCAGCGATGGGATGAAGTTTAGCGTTTGGTAGCCACCAAGATTGGCAACAAAGGGCTCCTTTTCCTGATCAGAGCCCTCACCAGTGAAGATCGCTCTGTGCGGCAGGAGATTAAGAAACCAGGTATCGAAATCGTGAGCGACGTTGGCATTTTTGTGCCAGGACGGATCGATACCCTGGAGGTGCTCCTGAGACCAGACCGTCGGGACTCCAACTTCCGGCGCTCCTTGCTCAATTTCTAATCCAGAATTTGGATACAAAACAAACATCAACCAAGTGAATAACAGAATCGAACCTGTTGCGATGGCCTGCGTCCGCAAGGTTCTCTGCCACAGAAGAAACAGAAAGGTATAACCCAAACCCATTTGAGTCAGCACATTCGTCATCAACCAATTGGTGAAATCACCCCGGGTGTTTAGAAAGATGCCAAGAAATATCAGAATGAACGATCGTGTGATAGCATGACTCAACATGCGGCGATACGAATGACCTGTTCGTTGCCGTTTCAAATACGAGTAGGCCATGGACAGACCGACCATAAACATGAACGACGGTTGTATCAGATCCCAGTAACCGCACCCTACCCACTCCACATGCGAGCTCTGGTATTTCAAGACCGACCAAAACCAGGAATCCGGATTCTCCTGAAGCTGCAACGACGCGGTCTTGGCGATGCCGAATCCTCCAAATGCCAATGTGACCATGATCAGGCCCCGGTAAGCGTCGAGAGACACGAGCCGCTTCTTGCTGTTATCCGATTTTGATTCCTCCGCTTTCTTTGCCACCGGAGAATCAGCCTTATCTTCGGGTGGAGATTGAGATGGTTCCATGAGTCAAGAAAGCAGATTTAGAAACCTGTGTCAGTGTTTTTTGGTACGAACCGGTTTTAATACGGCGCGCATAACAAAGTTGACAGTTTCTTCGACCAACTGGTCCAACTTCCTGGGAAATTGCAGCGGATACCAGCTCATCCAGTCATCCATAAAAGCATGCGTTAACAGTCAAATATGAAATATGAACACTGACCTGAACGGCACTAAGTTAGAGTGGCTTTGGGCGAATCTGCGGTCCGTTCCTTTCGAGGGGGTCAAACCTTCAATCCCGCATCCATTCGACAAGCTCATGGCAGGTGGCATGCACCAGCCGTCGCCTTGAAAGGCTATGGCTAGGCACGGCGATTGCAAGGAATGACCCCGACGCCGGCCTTGCTTCGACAATTTATCAATAAACTGCTTAACTTAGCAGTGCCATTCAACACTGACCTTTTTCGCTGTCCCCGCCAGAAATATCAATTGCCATATCTAATGGACGGTCGGTAAGCTTTTCAAATACCATGTAATCGATTAAAACCGGCATGAATGCTGAAGAGAAACTGATTAAACTGGGCATCATACTGCCTCCTCCTCCACCTGCTGTGGCGGCTTATCAACCTTGGGTGCACACCGGCAATCTAGTTATTACATCCGGGCAATTGCCCTGGAAAAATGGAGAGATCGCCTATACGGGAAAACTCGGCGCCGAAATGGATGAAGACCAGGGCTACCAGGCTGCGCGTTTGTGTGTTATCAATGCCATTGCGCAACTGAAGGACGCGATTGGCGATCTGGAAAAGATACGGCAGTTTGTGCGAATCGAAGGTTATGTACATTGCGCGCCAGGATTTCGAGGACATCCCCAAGTCCTGAACGGGGCCTCGGATTTGGTTAACGAAGTCTTTGCAGAGCGCGGGCGGCATGCCCGTCTGGCTTTGGGTATAAATGAAATGCCGTTGTATGCGGCAGTCCAACTGGCCGTAACCGCCGAAGTTTCCGATTGATCTAACAACTAACCAAGAATCTCTATCTGATGTCCTTTGCTCACTTGACCCTTGCCACTCGCGACGTTGAGAAATCGTGCGAATTTTTTGACAAAACTCTCGGCTGGACCCCCATTCACCGCCCTGGAAATATCGGCCAAGATGTCGCCTGGTTGACTATTGCCCCAGGACAGGAATTACATCTTGTGCGTGTGGAGGACTTTGAACCCTCGCCCTTCGAAAAGGAATTCGGACGTCACGTGGCTCTGGAGTTTTCCGCGAAGGATTTCGCGGCGTTGAAAAAACGCCTGGTGGAAGCGGGTTCGGAGCTCATTGATCCGATCCGGAAAACCCCGTTTGAACGATTCTTTTTCCGTGACCCCAACGGATATGTATTCGAGGTAGTCGATGCAGATCGAGTCCCTGAAACAGAATGAAAGCTGATAACTGTGAAACGTGAGATCCATCGTCGAAAGTTTCTGCAGGCTATAGCATTCGGGAGTGGGACAATAACGATACTGCAGGACAAGGACCAACCACCCATGACCGGTACCATCGCAGGACTGCATCTCAATACGATTGGAAAGTAAATAGCTCATGAGAATCAACACCTCTAAATGCTGGATTGCCCTTGCGACGATCATCGTGGCGGGCACAGGAAATGCCCCCCGGATTGCAGCGGATGAACCCAAGTTAAACTTTGTGGTTATCCTGGTGGATGACATGGGATGGACGGGACTCAGTGGATATGGGTCGGATCTACACCAAACGCCGCACATCGATCGCCTCGCAGAAGGGGCGATGAAATTTACCTCCGCCTATGCAAGTGCATCTATCTGCACTCCCACCAGAGCGGCGTTGATGACTGGCAAATCTCCCGCCCGGCTAAACATGACGATCTGGCATGAAGCGACCAGGAATCCACCACTCAACAAGAAGCTGATCCCACCCATCGTAGAAGCGAACCTGCCTCACGAAGAAGTCACCATCGCAGAAGTGCTTCGGGAAGCCGGCTACCGGACCGGTCATGTAGGCAAGTGGCATTTAGGCGAAGCTTCGCACTATCCGGAAACCCATGGTTTTGATTTCACCTTCGGGGGAAGTTTCTGGGGCGCACCGGCCACATTTTATTATCCGTACCGTGGTTATTGGGGAAGCGGTAAAAACAAACATCCGCGCTACATTCCAGGTATTGACGCTACCGAGAATCGTGAGGGAGAGCACCTTACTGATCGACTGACGGATGAAGCATTGGGCTTTATTGACCAGGCAGGAGATAACCCGTTCTTTTTATACATGTCGTATTACACGGTTCATACACCCATCGAAGGGAAGCCCGCGGTTGCCGAGCGCTATGACAAAAAAATCCGTCCAGGCATGAATCACGATAATGCGCACTACGCGGCCATGCACGAAACTTTGGATGACAACGTTGGCCGTATTCTTAAGAAACTGGAAGA
>JAPUIL010000692.1 GCA_027297085.1 Verrucomicrobiota bacterium
TGGTTGTGTTCCTGAGCCTGGTCGCGGTGACGGTAATGTCCATGGAAGCGCTGAGTCCGTGACCCTCCGGAAGTTGGCCGATCTATATGATCCGGCGGTACTCCCCTGAATGCCCTCCCCTTGACACTCTATGGGAAGAAATCTTCCCTAGAGAAGCTATAGGAAAGACAGCTATGAAAAAAGACCGCAAAGATTTACTCCAAGGAACGTTGGATCTGCTTATTTTGAGAACACTTCAACGGGGAAAGCAGCATGGCTGGGGGATTTCCCAGATCATAGGGTTACGGTCTAAGGAGTCTCTTAACATCAAAGAGGGTTCTCTATATCCAGCACTGCATCGATTGGAGCGCCAGGGATGGATCGAATCGGATTGGGGGCTTTCGGAAAACAATCGAAAGGCGAAGTATTATAAACTTACTCGGGCGGGCAGAAAGCAGCTCGAAGAGGAAACGGCCTATTGGGAACAATTTGTGTCCGCCGTGTCACTGGTACTGAAAGTTTAAAGCGGTTTTGAACGGATGGAAACAATTGGTAGAATATGAAAATCTGGGATAACGAATTTTAACGGCCTCTGGGAATCGCGGCGTAAAGCCGCTCCTACAAGTTGGGTGCAAAAAATTTAAAATTTGAAATGGACGTTCAACGACAAGACGTAGCTGCCAGGCGGAGAAAGCGCAGGATCCTGTTTATCGGCGGGGGCATCGCGCTGGTTGCAATCATTGGATTCGGCCTGAGCCAGTTGAAGCCGCCGGTTTATCGCGTAGATGAAAGCTCTGTCTGGGTGGAAACGGTAAAACGAGGTGAACTTCTTCGAGAGGTCAGTGGCATTGGAACGCTCGTTCCGGAAAACAATAGGCTGATCACTGCCAATAGCAGCGGTATTGTAGAGGAGTTGATTATTTATCCCGGGACCGCCGTTGAACCTGATTCTGTTATATTGGTAATGAGTAATCCGCAACTGGTGCTTGATGCTGCAAATGCGCGGTTCGATCTCGCCGCCTCTGAAGCCGACTTTGCCGGATTGAAAATCCAACTGCAAGGTACGCTGCTTCAAATGGAGTCGGCGTTGACCCAGCTAAAGGCGCAGTATGATCAGGCCCGGCTTCAAGCCGACGTAGATGTAAAGCTGTTTGAGGAGGGGTTGGTAGCTGAGCTTACTTATCTCAAATCAAAGCTAAATTCGGAGCAACTCAAAGACCGTGTGGACCTGGAGCAACGAAGATTTGATTTTCAGACCACTTCGAACGATTCTCAAATCGCAACTCAGCAGGCCCGGTTAAATAGTGTCCGAGGGAGGTATGAGCTCCTGCAGGATCAGGTAGAAAGATTGAACGTGAAAGCAGGCATGAGAGGAGTGCTTCAGCAACTGCTGGTAGAAGTAGGTCAACAGGTAACGCCAGCGACTGTATTAGCCGAGGCGGCCGACCCGAATCAGTTAAAAGCAGTCATTCAGATTTCAGAAACACAGGCCAAGGATATCACCATTGGCCAAAGTGCCACGGTTGATACGCGCAATGGTATCGTCAACGGGCGTGTCATGCGGGTTGATCCTTCGGTAGTTAATGGGACGGTGGCTGTCGATATTGAGTTGCCGGACGAATTGCCTCGAGGGGCCCGTCCTGACCTGACTGTGGAAGGTAAGATCGAGCTCGAAAACATGCAGGACGTTATCTACGTCGCACGTCCGGCCTTTGCCCGGGAGAACAGCTCGATGGGAATTTATAAATTTGACCTGGATGGCTCGTATGCTGTCCGGACCACCGTACTATTTGGTAGAAGCTCCGTAAGTTCCATTGAGGTGATTGGAGGACTTGAACCAGGGGACAGTATCATTGCCTCGGATACATCCCGATTCGAAACCCACAACCGGATTCAAATCCAATAATATTATGTTAAATCAGACTCAAACCGTCATCAAATTAGACAATATCAGCAAAGTGTTTCTGACCGAGGAACTGGAAACACATGCACTCAGTGATGTATCCCTCGAGATCGAAGATGGTCAATTTATTGCCATCAATGGCCCTTCCGGTTGTGGTAAATCCACGCTACTTTCCATCCTCGGATTGCTCGATAAACCGACCGGAGGAAACTACCTGTTAGGAGGGCGCGAAGTGGCCGATTTAACCCAGGCTGAGATGGCCAAGATCCGGAACCGGGAAGTGGGATTCATTTTCCAGAGCTTCAATTTGATTGGGGATCTTTCAGTTTACGAAAACGTGGAGCTTCCGCTGACTTATCGTGGCATGAAATCCAGCCATCGTAAAAACTTGGCTGAAGAAGCGTTGGAAAAAGTGGGCATGGCCCACCGCATGAAACACTTGCCCAGCCAGCTCTCGGGTGGTCAACAACAACGTGTAGCAGTAGCCCGTGCCCTGGCTGGTAAACCGCAGATTCTTCTCGCGGATGAGCCCACCGGAAACCTCGACTCTAAAAACGGTGAAGCGGTCATGGATCTTTTAAAGGACCTGAATGATGAAGGTGCGACCATCTGCATGGTGACCCACGATGAACGTTACTCTTCCTACGCAACGAATACGATCCATCTGTTTGACGGCAAGGTAGTGGATGCGATTCCTACTTATTAATAGTAGTAATCGGAAGTCTCTCATGAAATGGGTGTGCCCAGTTTTAATGTTCCTGCTTCTTGGCGGATTCTTCTGCCAGGCTAAGACCACCCTTGTCCTTAGTAAACAGGAAGCGCTGACCAGAGCACTTGAAAGAAACCTGGGGATCAAGATAGAGCGATCCCAGGTGGAAATTGCCAAAGAAGGAATTGAACTCGAGAAAGGTGTCTTCGACCCCGAAGTTTCCGCCTCCTTTACGACTACCACTGTAGATGACCTAGACACAGAATCCTTGGCCGCTGGAGTCGATGGCTTGTTATCCACGGGTGGGACTTACAGTGTGGGAATTTCTTCGGATGAAAGCTTTGTTCAAAACGGTGGCTACAACTCCTTTGCGGGAGTAAGTTTCAGACAACCGCTATTAAGGAATTTTGGCTTCGATGTTAACTTGGCGGCCTTGCGTATTGCCCGGTATCAATTCGATTTGGGTGAATGGGAGTACAAACAGGTATTGCTGGATACACTCGCCGCAACCGTCTTCGCCTTCAACGATGTATACGAAGCTCAACAGAATTTGGAGAGTTCAATCCGGACTCGGGATTTGGCGCAGCAGACCGTCATAGACAACGACAAAAAAGTCGCATTGGGATCTATGGCCAAACTTGATATTGTTGAGGCTAAGGCGCAGTTGGCTTCGCGAGACGAACGTGTGCTTGGAGCCACCAACTCGGTTAGACGAGCACAAAACCGCCTCAAACAATTGATCTTTGATAATGCAGCAGAAGCTTTGGGCTTCGATCTGGAGGTAGAGATATATACCGAACCTGAAATCACAGACGACTTTAGTTCTTATCTTTCCACATTGTTGGAAAACAGTCCCAGTTATCATATCGGCGAAATTGCTTTGGAGATCGCTCGCTTACGATTGGTGCGTGATAATAACCAGACCCTTCCTTCTTTGGACTTGATAGCCCAGTATGGATTCAGTGGTTCGGGAGGATCAATTGGTGGTAGCATCGACTCGGCCCTCTTCCATGGGGAAGATACCTACACTCTTGGAGCGTCCATTCGATTTCCAATTTTCAATCGATCGGCTCGGGCTCAGGAAGCAATTTCCAAACAACGTACGCGGATAGCTGAAGTAGACCTGCAAGGTATCAAGCAAGCGATCCAGTTGGAGTTTCACACCTCCTTCCAAATCATGCAGACAAATTTCAAGCGCGTGGCAGCTACCCGTTACGCTCGTGAACTGGCTGAGCAAACTTTGGATGCGGAAGAGAAAAAATTGAATGTCGGTACCAGCTCCACGTTTTTCGTACTGCAATTTCAGAACAATTTGTCGCTGGCGGAACTTCGGGAAATTTCTGCCATCGCAAGCTACAACCGTAGCGTCGCCGAGTTTAATCGGTTGAGGGGGGTGTTGGAGTAGGGGGTCGGGAACGCAAATCTCCCGATTTGCTTTTAACCAGCTTCGGATCT
>JAPUIL010000693.1 GCA_027297085.1 Verrucomicrobiota bacterium
ATGGAGAGTTGGTAGGTACGGGAATTGCAAATTTCACTCATCAACGCTCGGACATTGAATCCGGAATCGATAAACAAGCCGGTCAGGTAATTGAGCAACTCGGGGTTTGTTGGAGGGTTGCCGGCACGAATGTCGTCGATCGGTTCGATGATGCCGGTTCCGGTCAGGTAACCCCAGATACGATTGGCGTAACTCTTGGCAAAGTATTGATTATCTTCCGCGGTGATCCAGGCCGCTAACTTCTCACGACGCGATGGCTCCCAGGATTTTTTGTCTGCCATTTCAGATGAGGAAGCGGACTTCACAGTGACAGGGTAAGGGAAAGTAGGTTCAGCCACTTCTCCGGTAACAATGTTGATAACACTGCCTTCCATGATATCCGAAATCACTTCGTAGAGTGGCGTGGCATTTTCGACAGCACTGCCTCCAATAGTTTCCTTGGGCGCATTTACTTCATCACGTTTCAAGCCAATCTGGGAAAAGAAGGCTGCGGTCTGGTAGTAGTTATCTACGTTCCATTTCTCAAAGGGGTGGTCATGGCATTTGTTGCAATTGAACCGTGTGGCGAGAAAGAGGTGAGTGGTGTTCTCAACCAGGTCTTCCGGTGTGCGGAGGATTTTGTAATAGGAGGCTGCCGGATTTTCTTTGTTGGATCCGGTCGCCGTGAGGATGGAATAAACAAATTCGTCGTACGGTTTGTTTTCAGCAACTTGATTGCGAATCCAATCTCGAAATAGTTGAGCGCCTTCACGCCCAAGAAACTTCGAGTTAACCTGAAGCATATCCGCCCACTTGTTGCTCCAGTGGTCGATAAAGTCGGGTGAGCCTATTAAGGAATCGATTAACTCGGATCGTTTCTCTTGCGAAGGTCGTTGATCATCGAGGAACCCGGTCACTGCATCCGGTGTTGGTGGAAGGCCTGTCAGGTCGAGATAAATTCTGCGGACAAACTCCACATCGCTCGTAAGCCCGGATGGCGAGATTTTCATCCGTTCCCACTTGGCAGCGACGAGTTGGTCGATTTCGTTCCAGGTTTCCGGTTCTTCCCACACGAAACCCGTGCGATCTCCCATGACAGTAAGGGTGGTGGCTGCGTAAGCGCCTTCGTAACGTGCCAGGATGGGCGCTTCGCCCCGGCGGATCGTGGTAATGAGACCGAAGTCGTCATTTTCAGCGACTTCCGTATTGCCGCTTTCGATAAAGGCTTCGCGAGTGACGTCGCGCTGGGAACCATCGGGGTAAAAAGCGATGACCCGGATCTGCTGGCTGGAACCGATGGTCTGAATGACCGGGTTCTGAGGTTGCATTTCGATTCGGCTGACTTTCTCGGAGTTATTATCCAGTCTGGCGCCATCGGAAATCCACTGCCGTATTGTCTCGTAGTAATCGGAACCTATTTCGGTGACCATGCCGGCTTCGTGAGGTACTGCGCCGGTAGATTTTAGAAGCATGAGAGAGTCGTCTGGCGATGCAAAGTTTACTCGGCGGGCGGCGTGGTCGTCGCTAAAGGCGCGAACATCATACAGGTTGTCGTAACCGCGAAGACTGAGTTTGAAACCGGCCTTGCCGTCTTTTGCGCCGTGACAAATGCCGGCGTTACAACCTAGCCGTGTGAGGATCGGATTTACATCGACTAGAAAATCTGGGTGGTAAGTGGTCTTAAAACCAGTCGCGGCTACTTTAGAGGTGGCTTTTTTTCCTTGAAACAATGCAGTGAGTGTTGCCTTGCCTGCTGAGTCTGGACGTATAACACCGCGGTCATCCACTGAAGCCACCGTCCGGCTAAGCGACCATTTCACTTTACGCGTAAGATCCACAGTATCCCCGGAAGCTAACTCACCAGTAACAAGGAGCTGATTGTAAGCCATCGGTCCGGTCAGGTCGATGTTGGCTGGTGAAATGTAAAGAGCGGTTAAGCGCTGCCCATCCGCGATGTGGTTTTCGCCGAGGCTCGCTTTTCCTTTTTTTAAATTGATGGGGTTATCGGATCGCTTGAGTTCGGTCTTGGCGAGAGACGCGGAGTCGGTGACTTCCACAGGTATCAAAGTTTTTCGTAAATCACCCGTTTCCGCATCAATAAATTGGATACGACCGTCGGAGGTTCCCGCCGCGACCGTTTTTCCGTCTGGAGAAAATGCGACTGAGAAGACGGGTGAATCCACATCCATTGAGTTGAGCAACTCGGCGCCGCGGGTTTGGAATTCTTCGATCTTAGGTTCGATGTTTTTGGTACCGTCTGGATTCTTCCGGGCTGTTTCAAAAAGCTCTTTCAGTTCCGGCGTGATCGTTGCGTCGTAGTCGGACTTATATAGATTGATCTGACATTCACCATTCAGGCTGGAAACAGCGGCAAATGTTTTTCCGTCGGGAGCGAACGCCGCGCTCCAGATACGGCCTATCATTGCGGGATACTTCCGGATGAGGTTGGCGTTGTCTCCGATCTTGCGATGCGTTTCGCGATGTATCCGGTAGATTTGGGGGACTCCGTCAGACCCGCCCAGAAGGATGTGGTCCTGGCTAGGGTGACTGTCGATGGCATTCCAACCGCCCTTGAGTGCGCCAGGAGTGATGGACGTGATATTATCGATAAAGCGTTCCGTTTCCACCTGGGTGAGTTTGGCCGACATGTCACGGCCTACAGAAACGAGGTGGTCGCCTTTGACCGACCAGGCTGTATCGAGCACCCAGTCGTTGTGGCTACCCATAAAAAGGACCTGTTCACCATCGGAGCTGTCGATGACGTGGACGGTGTTGTCCGGCAATCCATAGGCGACGTATTTCCCGTCCGGCGACCAACTGGCGCCATATGCGGTGTCATAGCCGACGGGTTTGGAGAGTTTCAGTTCACGTTCAGCGACATCCCAGATCTGGATTTCTCCCATGCGACCCGGGAGGCCACCAGCCACGGCGAGTAGTTTTCCATCCGGAGAAAAGCGAGCGCTTTCGATTCGTTCAGATAGTCCGATCAAACGCGCAACCAGTCCCGATCCGTCTGCCTTGTGGAGCAGGACTTCGTGAAAACCGGCCACGGCGAGTAGTTCCCCATCCGGCGAAAAGTCGAGAGAGGTCAGTACTGGAGGCACTGCATATTGGGGAGGGTTGTCCTCATTATAGCGTTGCCTCGCGTTCTCCGGAGTATCGTCCTTGGCTCCTTGCTTTATCCACTTGGTGACCAGGGCCAATTCATACGGGGTCAGCGGTTCATCCTTGTCCGGCATCTCCGGCCGATCATCGCCTTCCTGCAAGGTAACCTGTTCGATGAGGAAACTTTCCTCGGGTTTGTGTGCCACTACCACGGGCACTTCGCCTTCTCCTCCGGCAATCAGCTTGACCACGTCAGTCATGACATAGTCGCCCTTGGCTTTGGCTGGCTGGTGGCAACCATGGCATTTGGCCTGAAAAACAGGGCGAACGTGTTCGTGATAGCTGATGATTTCCGGAAGCCCTTCTTTTGATTCCTCCCCCTGTACCAAAACGGGAAATACAAGAGAAATAACAAGGAACGAACCGAAACAAATCAGGGTATTGGAAGCATTCATGGCAGTTTATTCTGCATTGGGGATCCAGGCAGGTAAATGACCGAGCTTATTTTGATAGGGCAATCACTTAATAGTTACAAGGTATTTTTATGGCCTCTCTATGCCTTCAGACGGGGGCAAAGCTCAGGAGGAATGGGCGTTTTAAGGATCAAGAGCATGATGAATGAGGTCCCGGCTTACGGTCCCTCTTTGCCGGCTTTGGTTACACGCGCCTTACGCCTCGATCGATTCATGATCGGACGGATCAAGTATATGAGCCCCGGAATTTTCATCGCCAGACTGAATAGTAAAAGCATCGGGCAGCGGGTCGCTACTTGCTCCAGTACGTCGATCCCGGCGTAGATTTCACCATTCTCGTCCTGCGCCACACAGGTCCCACGAATCGATTCCGGCTCGAAACCGGCCAGGCCAGTTGAATTCGTTCGAGACTTCAGACTCACGCGCCCAAACCAATCGAGACGTTTGATTCGAGGAGCCCAGGTCTGCCAAAAGGGTTCGTCCTCATCGTAGCGGATTTCGATTTTTCGAACCAGTGCGTTCCAGTCGACACAAAGTAAGAGCAGAGCCGAGTTCCCCAGGAAATTGATCCCGGCCAAATTCAGCACCAGGTAGTGAAGGCCAACCATGCTCAGTACGAAAAAAAGCCGGTAGCGTGGAAGGAATAAAATCGTGATGAAGCCGAGCTCTCCTATGAAGCTGACCATGCCGGCGAAGAGTGACAAGTGCGGCGAAAGATGAAATGAAGCGACTAAAGGTTGGCTGTAGTGGCTCGAGATGAAGAGCGACTTCTCGATGGCCCATTGGGCCAGGTTTTCGAGATGCAGCACAAAGGGCCAGTGCGGCCCGACATCGATCATCTTGTTGAGTCCTGAACAAGTGTAGAACGCACCGACAACGGTCCAAAAAAGAAACACGGGCCAGTGGTAATCAACACTCCTTCGCTCGAGCGACCAGCCGTTCTTCAGGCTGTAGTAGCTGCGTTCCGGTGACAGCGCAAGCACCAGGAGCAGGCAAAGCGCGAGTCCTCCCCCGTCGACGTCAGCATTAGTGGCCTGTATGAATCCCGTGAGGTGGGTTCCGATGAGGAAAGCCACTACCGCACAAAAACGAGGGACGATTCCTGCCAGTCCCAGGAGACATGCACCAACCGCGGTTAACTGAAGGCCAAAAATCACCTCTGGAGCCGGTCGAGGGAGCACCTCGTAAATAAACTGAAACGAAGTAAAATACATTGCCGGGATGGGCCAAAGCTCCACCACATAGCGACGAGGGAAGTCGAAGAACTCATCGGGAAGGTTCCCGTAGGCTTCGTAGCTGCGACTCAGCAGACGGAACGCCATGTAAGAGAACACGACGGCTTGCATCAAATAAAAGTGCAGCGCGGGACTATCGCGAAAGATACCCATCCATCGCACTTCCCGGCGACCGCGAAGCCATAGTTTGTCACCGGTCATATATTCGATTCTTCTCGTGCGCCGCCACTACCTCGACTTGGCGTTCAGCATTAACGTGAATGGTCAGATCCCATAACGAGACAGCTTCAAGCTCCGCTCCGGGCGGGAACTGATCGTGCGGCAACGGGTTGTAGGGCATGTGGTTTGGGTATGCAATCGACAGTGGCAGTAGGAACTTACGGTTCTGTCGACGCCGATCGATTGATCGCCTGACCACGTCGAAGAAAAGCTCCGGCTCGATAATTTCTTCATACAACTGACCGAAAATGTACTGTGGAAACACAATCTCGGTAAGCTCGTAGTTTCCAGGGAGCACCTCGCCGCCCCGGAAATGGAGAAACATCACTCCGCTTGTGAGGTAACCTGTTTTCGGAAGGTAACGCGCGTTTTCGGGAAGGATGCCTCCCGCGAGAAACGGCTCATCTACTGACTCCCCCAGAACGATCCCGTCCGGTAGCTCTTGCGTAATACTGGACATGAGGTTGTTATAGTGCCAACCGTGGATACCAGGAAAGTAGAATCCACAAAGCAGCCTAAGCTGAAAGGATAGAATCAGCCAAATTGATGCCGCGAAGATGAGTCGACGTGGCCCCCGATGGTTCGGGAGGTGGAGCCAACTGATCCACCGCGAACACAAGACGTGAAGATGCCGGCGGAATCCGAGTATCGCCAAGAGAATGACCGTATTGGCGATCGCCAGACCTACGTAGTCCCATATTCGGTAGCTGGGGGGACACGCCAGGGGCCTTCGCGCGAGCTGTGCCACGAAAGACTCTCGAGGACTGGAAACCTACGGAGGTCGAGAATTGGATAGTCCTCAACGAGCTTCGCCTGCCAGCTTCCCTTGGCAATCCTTTCATCCCAGTTTCGATAGTTATCAGCTGCCAGGAGCAGAATGATCGTTGTGACCGGGAGGATTATTCCGAGAATGGAACTACCGACGAAGAGCCGGTAAAGGAGCTTCCCGCTCCAGAATCGCTTCGCAGTGCTCCCCGAGCTCTCTCCGTCGCGGTTGACGTATCTCTCAGAATAAGGATCAGGTCCCGGCGTTATGGCTTCGGGCTGACTCATCAGAAATTCCACATGGCTTGTGCGCTACTCTTGGTGTGAAGAGTCACACGCTTTTCATTCTTCGATAAAGTTACGCCGGACATGCTAGAGGGAGGTATCGGAAATGGGTTCATAATTGAGAGGCATTCATGGTTTGATGGTTTGCAGGCGAATCGACTTAAGTACCTACCATTCCGGTTCTAAGCTAAGTATTCCAAACAACCTTGGTTTAGGTCAATAAAAAGAAAATGAAGGGAAGTGAACTGTACCTTACTTATGCAATTTCTGTCGTTCTATACTTTGCTCACTTAAGTTCCGCATGTGGATGAATTGCTTTACCTTATTGTGAAGCGTTGCCTTAATGATGGAAATCATGTTTCTGCCCACAGAAACAACACGAGTGGCCAAAGTATGAATGCGCCGGAAAATGGTTCGCGAAGACATTTTTTTCAGCGTAGCTGCCAAATTGCTCTGGCGGTTACAGCTGGGATTCATTTCCCTTTCCTGGGTTGCCGTAACCGGAGAATGCTAACACTCGAATTTTTAACTATTCCCGATCCCGATGGGTGGCATCCCAGCCTGAGATTAAAAGGCGATTGGCTGATTTTCAAAATAAGTGACGGTGTCCTGACCGGTTATGGAGAGGCCTCCCATAGTAAACAGGACGATCAATGCCGACGCGCTGCTGAAGTACTTTTTAAAAAACATATCACCGAGTTTAATCCTAGCCTCGATACACTCAAGGAGCTCGAGCAAGAGGTGTTGTCCACTACTCCGGATTTTGTAACTGCCACCGCGTGGTCCGGAATCAATCAGGCGCTCTACGATCTTTTGGCTAAGCGCGAGCAAGTTCCCGTCTGGCGGCTGTTCAGAGACAAGCCCGGCTTAGAAAAACTTGCGCTTTACACCACGATCAACCGTGCGCTCAAAAATCGCAGCCATGAAGAATATCTCGAGCTGGTCGGCAAGGTGGATGCTCATGGTTTCAAAACTTTTAAATGCGCTCCCTTTGAGAAAGTGGTCGATCCTGAACACACTCTGGAAACCAGCAAGGCCGGTTTGGAAACTCTGGAGATCCTGAGGCGTGCCTTTCCGGACCTGGGTATCCGGGTGGATTTTCATGAACGTTTTTCTCCCGCTAATTTTTTCAAAATCCTGCCCGCTCTGGAAGCCCTGAAATTGGACTGGATTGAAGAACCATTCGCCATGGGCGAGGATTATACTGAGCTTCGAAACAGGACCCACCTCCGAATAGCCGGGGGAGAGCTCTTCTGGGGTAACGAAATCTTTCGCAACATCATGGAAAACCGATGGGTGCACGTCATCATGCCGGATGTTAAGCACGTGGGCGGATTCGGCCCCCTACTGAATGTTTTGGAAATGGCTCGTGGAAACATTGAAATATCACCTCACAATCCTTCCGGTCCAATTTCTACTGCAGCCAGTATACACGCTGGAGCACTTTTTCCTGAAATCGTTCAGTCGCTCGAGTATGCTTTCGATGGTGGAGGCACGCGTCTGAAATACGGTGAGCGAGTTGAGAATGGATTTCTTTATCTCAATGAAAAACCGGGGTGGGGAATCGACCCTGAGACGATGGCGGGATAATATACACTCTTCTTCGTTTTACTGGGGCGAAAACGTTACCGGCTTTGGAAGGACTTTTATGAACTTGTGATACAGGTTTTTCAGTTCTGATATTGTACCTGGGTATTTCTGCAGCGAGGGTTGGTTTGTTTTTGTTTCCGGTTAGAAAATTTTTTATAGATCAGTCCTCAGCCCAAAAATCTGCACTATCGAAGACGTTTGAAACGTTTGGCTAAGGTCTAACGAACAAACACTCCTCGGGCTCAATTATTATTTGAGTCCCTTTTGGCCAATCTTTAATACGTACGTACCGATGATGTAGATAACTGCACCAATAAGTGCCGCTGTAGCCATGGTATGGAACATGACCACATATCCATAGGTTTCTGCCAGGTATCCGGTGAGACCGGCTCCGACAAGGTTACCCAACATCCGCATGGCCATGTAGAAAGATAGTACGGTCGCTTTTTGTCCTTCCTTGGCCAGACTCGATAAATAGACAATGGCGGCCACTTCGATGCCTCCCCAACATAAGCCATGCAACAGGAGGGGAATCCACAGCATTTCCGCCTGCCCAATGAAGGAAATTATATACACCCGCAACGGTTGGGCTAAAAATGCAATTGAGATTATGAAGACCGGATTGGCTCGGTCCGACCACTTGCCCATTAGAGGCAGGAAAATCAGGGAGGTGATTGCCATGATACCTGAGAGTATTCCAAGCAAGCGGGTGCTGCCTCCCAGATGACGGGCATAGGCGGTAAAGAAGGCATGTACGGCTGGTTCTGCCAGTGCGATGAAGAAAAACGAAATGAAAAACAGGCATAGAGTAGAATTTAACTCCCCTATTCTTAGAGGAGCTCCGTGAACTGGTTTGGTTTCAGGCTCTGACAAGCGCCGAAGAAGAAAAAAGGATAAGAAAATGATCAAGGATCCACAACGGGCAACTGTGACGATGTCATTAAAAATTATGGGCAGAGTCATCGAACCCAGAAGAAATCCCAGGGACCCGAAGGCGCGATAGACGCCAAAGTTTCTTCCTTGTTGTTTGGGGCCCAACGCCTTGACCGCCAAGGCAGGCATCATTCCGAATACCATCGGGGCCAGGATTGCTTTGACGATTGCGTAAGTCAGGAATTCCCAAACTGATTCACATATCGAGAAATAAACTAATAAAGCTGAAAGTGCGAGCGAACCCCAGACAGCAATCGCCTTATGCCAGTGCTTCCTGTCCGCTAATCGGCCCCAATAAAGCGAGCTAAAAATGAATACTCCACTGCTGACGCCGAGGTTGATTCCGATAGTGGTTTCGCCAATGCCCAAGTCTTTCATGCGCACCGCTTCGAAGGTAAACAAGATACCCATCGAAGCAACCTGCATCATGCAGGCCATGCGTAAAATCCACTTGGAACTCATAAGTGGGCGCTTGTATCGAATTTTTCGCGACACTCGGGATTCAGTCTGTTATTTTGCACTTCGCTTATAGATGTTTCGCTTTTCTTGTTCAGGCTTCACCATTTCCCTTATTCTAGTCTCCCCAATGGTCTTGTGCGTCCCGAATGATCTGCGAATAAATTCCGCGTGCTTCGTCGTAATTTGCCAGCACAGCTTCCTGCTCGGTTTTGGTCGGGAATCGGTCTGGATGTTCGCGAGCAATAGCTTCCAATACCTCTATCCAACGCAGCATGTATTGCGCGTCCTCGATATTCGCGATAGGTTTTTCGTCGATCGAAACGTAAATCGGACTCGTGTGGGCCTGGCGAAGCAAACCATCCTGGGCTCGGTAGAACACTCGTGCAGCAATCCAACCGCTGCGGTTGGTAAGCAAGGCGTGGCGCAATTCCTCTTCCAGGACTGGGGCCGGATCTTTTTTGATCAGATTGAGTGAAGCGACAACACGGCCGTTGTGCACGATCTGCAAGGACTCGAGAGATTCGATGGATCGAACTGTCGTAAGCAAATGGATCGGCTGGGGGTCTTTCGACGTTCTGGATATCGTAGTGCCCATGATTTGTCCGTCGGCGGAAAGGGTGAGCATGGGTCCTGTTGTGGCAAAGGAACGTCCGGCCTTGACCGCCTCCCAGAATTTTGCCGCAGTGAATCGTCCGTCGATGCTTGCGTAAACCCGGTGATGACCGGTCGCTACAGGCATCACACCGATGGCCGATCCACCAGATACGCCGAGGCGAAATCCGCAGTTTAGAAAACGATAATAGAGATTGTTTGTCCGATGAAACAGGCCGTCACCGACAGCCATGTTTGATTCGCCTGCTGCCAGCGGTCCGATCATACCCCATCCTCCAGCGATGGTCGAATCGCGATGATAGTGGTTGTGACACACTTGAATCGTGTCGAGTGCTCCTAAGGCTGCGCCGATCACTGTCTCCGCCCATGAGGGTTTATCGCTGTCCAGAACAACCCCCGGCGAGTGGGCTTGCGCGGCGCGGCTAAGCGCGGCATCCGTGGGATAATGCTCACCGTTCACCTGTGCAGTGACCGGCAGATTCAGATTGTAGAGAAATGTAGCGCCAATGGTACCACCCGGAATTGAATCGCGATCGATGCGTTCAATTTCGATATTGTTTCGGGTAATGAAGTGCTGGCTGTCGACCTCAATAGGTTTGGTGAAGGAAACATCCGGCCATTGCGACTCCCACGTTTCACCGCGGCCACGCAGCCAGTAGGTAAAAGCTGGTACGAGATGGACATCATCGGCCAGCGCAAGCTGACGCAGTATACGAGGATCATCTTGTCCCAGATGAACGTGCAGATCGGCGGAATACCAGCCTTCGGACGGCATATCGATCCAGCGTTTCAGTCGAATGGTCTTTTCTACTGTTTCTCCGGGTGTTATTTCAATTAGCAGATCGACGGGAAGGTATTCTTTTCCCTTTTCAACATGCACCACTACGTTTCCCGCTGGCGTATCCATGATAAAGCTACCATCGCAGCTAAAACTTCGGTCTCTGGCATAAGGAGTTACCGTGTCGGGATCCGAGGGTTCAAAAAGTCGTTGGCCATTCACGTCCACCCAGGCGCGAGCCGGCGTGGTTGTGCCATTTTCATCGACAATTCGAATCGATAAGCGGGACGATTCTGCGGCCATCAAACCTGGCGTTCCACCGGAGAACGCAACCAGAAGCGCCAGAATTACGCCTTTCAGAATTATTATCTTTCGCTGTCTCAAGTCGCTTGATGTTTTAGGTATTAGACCTTCTGTCATAATAAAACCAATGCTACTCCTCTTGAACGGTAATATTGTACTGCAGCTCTTTGTATACGAGTATCTTTTTGAGATAATTATGCGCCGTTACGAAATCGGCTCCAAGCTCTCTTCATTCTTTCAAACATTCTGTGTATTCAAGGTTGTGCTACAGCCAAAACGATCCCGTTGATTTACGTTCCTTTCCTACAGCCAAAACGATCCCGTTGATTTACGTTCCTTTCGAGGGGGTCAAACCTTCAATCCCGCATTGGCATGCATCAGCCGTCGCCTTGACAGGCTATGGTCAGACACGCGATTGCAAGGAATGACCCCGACGCCGGCCTTGCTTCGATAATTTATCAATAAACTGCTTAACTTAGATGACATGAAGGTTGGCCCGTTTCTGTTCTCCAATCAATCAAGCGGAATTACGAGGACAACGACCTTTATGGGGATGGTTTTCTCGCGACGATTCCAATAATGGGAGGAGGATAAAAGAAAGCTCCCGGGTCGTTTGAAGCTTTGCGCCAATCGCGAAGAAAAGTTTCCCGGTCCGATCGACTCATATATCCTTCCTCAATCAACTTCGGCATGTGGCTTTCGGTGAAAAGAATCAACCATTTCCAAATTTTTGTACCGGGCCGGGCAATTCGAGAGATTGGCTGAAGAGAGACAATCTCCATAGTGTTTTCACAGATCATTTGAGGGAGGAACTGACCGATATCATACGTTCCTCCGTGATCGAGGAGACTCTCGTGGTAGGCTCTGAATAACTTGGTAAACGATTCTCGATTGGGGAAAATATTCACAGAGAGATAATTAAAGTAATCCATTATCACCAGTGACCCACCAGGGCGAAGTACACGAACCGCTTCCGAGATAACTTTTTCTGGGTTTTTGACAAAGCACATTACCCAACGTGCAAATACTCCATCTACACGGTTGCTGGGGAGATCGAGTGCGTGCACATCAGATACTTGCGTGCTGATGTTTTTTATGGCAGAAGTTTTAAGTTGTTGATTGAGAAAGTGAATAAATTTTTCCGAAGCATCGACGGCAAAGATTTTTCCTTTAGGGCCAACCAGATTAGCTAGGTCACGGGAAGCAAAGCCAGGGCCACAGCCGAGGTCCAGAATCTCTTGCCCAACATTAAATCCCGCTTTTTTCCAAAGTGGGAGAACGGAGTCAGACCAGACCTGGTGTTGGTATCCTAGACGTTGGATCTCTTCGTCCGAGGTTCCCAAGATGTAATCTTTTGGGTCAGTGGCCATGCTTTATAGAAGTGTAAGTTGAGAAGGATGAAGGTTGAAGGAGGGGCTAGAGTGATAACCTGAGCACCTTTGGAGCAAGCGCAAGGAGGCGCAAGTTGCCGAAATCTTTTGGATGAAGCGCGTCATGGATCAAAACAAGGTGGATAGAATGTGGCAGACAACCTTTTTTCTGCCGCAGGCTCGAATATTGGACGCTCTCCGTTCGAGCCCAGTGTCATGTCTTGACCTTATGCCTTTGTTCTCAAGGGTGTAAGGTATGCTTCTCGAAGGGGAAATCGTCGTTATCACAGGAGCCGGACGTGGTATCGGAAAAGCGACTGCGTTGCTGTTCGCCAGCGAAGGTGCCAAGGTGGTACTGGCGGCGCGAAACCGAACGCAACTTGAGGAGGTCGCCTCTCATATCGCTGATTTGAAAGGCGAGTGTTTGATCCTCCCAACCGATGTTTCGATTGAAAACGAAGTTACCGCCTGCTTTGACCAGGCACTTGGTCACTTCGGCAGGATAGACATTTTGATTAACAACGCGGGTGTATTATACAATGGTCCGTTTCTCGAAACTTCGCTGGAGGTATGGGATCAATTATTGGGCGTCAACCTGCGCGGTGTAATCCTCTGCACCAGAGCGGCACTCCCAACCATGGTAGCGAATGGTAGTGGAAAAATAATTAACGTCGCTTCGGGTGCCGGATTACGGGGATTACCGGGAGGTTCAGTGTATGCTGCTTCAAAGGCTGCGGTGATCGCCTTGGGTGCTTCGCTTGCAGGCGAGGTCGAGGCGAACGGCATAAAAGTGAACACGATTTGTCCGGGACCTATCAATACCGAGATGCAGAATCCATCGAGACACAAAGATGCCGTTCAGAAATCATCAAAATTGCTTCCTCCGGACGACGTGGCGGGT
This sequence comes from Verrucomicrobiota bacterium, assembly GCA_027297085.1. GTDB lineage: Bacteria > Verrucomicrobiota > Verrucomicrobiia > Opitutales > UBA2995 > UBA2995. Next base: position 13,008 of record JAPUIL010000693.1, read on the forward strand.
GCCGCACTTTACCTGGCCTCAAAACTATCAGGAAAAACGAGTGGACAGACCATCAGCGTTCGAACGTCAAACCGTTGGTAGGATTCGAAGTCCGAAGGAGCGGTTATCGTAGTCAAGTAATGATCGCGGCGTAAAGCCGCTCCTACAGTTTGAACAAAAAAAGTAATCGGGATCGTGGTTAAGATTTCACCCCTCTAAGATTGCTATCTGCTCTTAGCTATCAAAGTCCGGCTGGCTGCAATACCAGTTCAGCGATGCGGGCCCGGGAGGGTGCCGTGGCAACGTATAAACAGGCATCGGCAACATCCTGAGGTTGTAGTGCTTTATCAAGGACGTCGGGTGGGGTAGGGACCGGGCGCTTTAAAACAAGCGGTGTGTCCGTCAATCCTGGGAAAACGATAGTAGTTCGGATGCCGTGCTTTTGTTGTTCGACAAAAGTACCATGAGCCAGGCCGGTGAGAGCGTGTTTCGAGGCCTGGTAGGATACGCCCGACACATCCGGTGTTTGCACACAGGTGGATGAAATATAAATGATGAGTCCGGCTTTTTGCTCCTGCATACAAGGTAGCACGGCCTTGGTGCAGTTAAAGGCGCCCGTGATATTGGTCGCCATCATCATCTCCCAGGGTTTCATGGCTAAGTCTTTCCAGGCTTCTGTCCGGTATGTTCGTCCCCGTTGCATACACCAATACATCGACGCGACCAAATTTATCGAGCGACCGCTTGATTAAATTCTCCACCGAGGAGACATCCGTCGCATCGGTAGGACAAACCAGGCAATCAACCACTATCTCGGCACTTAACGCCTCCAAAGCGACCTCGTTCCTGGCCGCTAAAACCATATGAGCACCAGCTTCCGCAAAAGTCTTTGAAGTGGCTTTCCCCATTCCACTGCTGGCACCTACTACGACAGCCACCTTACCATTCAACGAAGAATCTGACATGGCTCGAACCATTTAAGTTTATTGGGCTATCAGCAACCACTTTCAATAATTACCCACCAATAAGTGGCGATACTCTGCAGGTGACTTAACATCCTAAATACCTGGACTCTACAAATTCTAAAACTTCATACTAAAGAGTGCGAATGCGGTAGAAGTTCCTTGTGTATGTACTTGCGGCACCAGAATGAGTATAACTTTGAATCTGAGAAGCTGGAGGTGCTGGAATGTTGAATTGTGGTCCAATCATTTGCTGCTTGCTGAAATATTGCGATCCCATGTCCAGGGGCGTTGATAATCGCTAGGCCTCGAATCGTGATGCCGGGCGATCTCAACTCTAACCCGGAATTAAATGGCGGAGTACCAGGTTGACCTGCTATATTGGTTCCGTCCAATACGATCTTCAAGACAGCGTCATTACCCTTGGCCAGGGAGTTCGCGCTCGCCTTTACATTCGCGCCGAGTTGAAATGTTCCTTCGGTATAACCGTCAACGGTGACGGGAGTTTTGATGATCAAAGTGGAAGTCAATTGGATGGCGTGGGGGCCTACGCCGAGAATATTGAAGTTGATGGTATCGTGTCCGGGGCCATTTTGCTTGGCTTGGTCAATGGCCCATCGAAGCGATTTACCATCTGCAATATCGTCAGTTGTATCGGTTACCGTGAAGGTAGCTGCCTCGATCCAGCCAGAAGGGGAAATCGCAGTGATACATAAGAGGAGTAAAGCTC
>JAPUIL010000694.1 GCA_027297085.1 Verrucomicrobiota bacterium
CTTATCTTCCACGATGCCACAAACCTTTTGAGTGATCCAACCGAAGCTTCGATCGTTGTCGACCAGTTTCGGGCGAGGCAAATGTGCGGGTTCGATTTCGGCCAGTACTTCGGGAGAAGCCGTGATTTCTCCGTCTAAGGAGAATTGATCAGAAAATGCCATAATCAGGAAAAGCTGCCAATTAGTGACCGCTGGGCCCGCTAGCCTCGGTAGCATGGGCTCCTTCTTCGGACCCTGAATGTGAATCGCCGTGCTCTTCAGCATGACCACTGGCTTTGTTGTATTCCAAATGACTCAGTGGATTGTCATAATAATCCGGCATGAGCGGGTTCGGGTTACGCAGTTTTGCGAGGTAGGTGGTGCGCGGACGCGTATTAAGGTAAGCCAATACTCCATAATCGCGGTTGGAGTCCTTCAACCTCGATACGCGGGATTCCGGATCAGACACATCGCCAAATACAATGGCGCCGGCTGGGCATACTTGTTGACAGGCCGTCTGTATGGTTCCATCAGGAACTTTGACGTCGCCGGAAGCACCCGCTTTTACTTTCTGGTCGATCTTGGCCGCCTGGATCCGCTGCAAACAGTAGGTGCATTTTTCCATGACACCCCGCATGCGTATACTCACCTCCGGGTTCTTGGACATCTTCTGCAGTTCCTCCATACCGTGGGGTCCCAGAGGTCCCTCGTATAAGTGATCCAAGTCGCGGTCGTTCCAATCGAAGAAATTGAAGCGGCGAACTTTGTAAGGACAGTTGTTCGCGCAGTAACGGGTACCGACACAGCGATTGTAAGCCATTACATTGAGACCTTCATCATCGTGAACGGTCGCATTAACCGGACAGACGGTCTCACAAGGAGCCGTTTCACAATGTTGGCAGGTCATCGGCTGGAGAGACACCTGCGGATTCACCGGGATGTCGCTCATCTTCTGGTCAGGGCCTGCTGAGTAGTAACGGTCCAAACGGATCCAGTGCATCTCGCGGCCTCGCAACACCTGCTCACGACCCACAACTGGAATGTTATTCTCGGACTGACAGGCAATCACACACGCATTACAACCGGTGCAGGTATTGAGGTTGATGGACATACCCCACTGATGAGTGCCCGTGAATTCAGGAGTAACATACAAGGAATTGCCCCTGTTTTTCTCGCCAGCCACAATCAGTTCTTGCAGAGGCACGGTATCCCGGCGGTTCCCGGAATTCGCATCGAGCCCCAGCGGTGCCGGTGAATGGGATTCCATCCCCATGTGATCCACAAAGTCGGAATGTTCCTTGTAAAAATCGAGATTGGCCTCGCGGATAATGGCACGTCCTTCCATGGACCAATGCTCTTGAGTATCAGCCAGCTGCTGAACACCGCCAACCGTTTTCACTGAGGCGCCCGTTACAGATGAAAGTCCACTGGAGGTACGAAGGGTATAAGCGTTGAACCCGCTTCCTTCCCCTACCCGACCAGTAACCGTACGACCGTAGCCGAGAGACACCACTAAGGTATAATCCGGCAGACCGGGCTGCACGTGCGCGGGACCGGCCAAAGTGTTTCCGTTTACGGTAACCTCGATAAGATGCGCCTGTTCCTTTCCGCGCTTGTGGGCGTTGGGGTTTTTATTGACGACCGATACGTAGGGATCCTTTGCAACGATTCCCAACTCCGCCGCGTAGTTTGGGCTGATAAGAAAAGCGTTGTCCCAGGCTAGTTTGGTAATGGGGTCCGGGCATTCCTGAAGCCAGCCGTTGTTGATGTATCGGCCGTCGTCCACACTCGGATCAGCGATGAAGCGGACTTCCAGGTTGGTTGAAGACAAATCGCTGGAAGTAATTTCAGCTGATTGCAACAACTGAGAGACCGCGCGGCGATTGATATTGGTTGAGACAGCTTTTTTGGTGGTTCCAGCCCAGAATCCATCATGCAGAAACTTTTCGAAATCTTTGACGGTGCCACCCAGGCTTTGGGTAACTGCGTCGAATACGATGCTGTATCCTTCCTTCGGTTGACCGTTGATGATCATTTCCAGAACTTCACATTCTGTGAGTCCCTTGAAAAGTGGCAGGATCATTGGCTGGATCGCCAATACCGTTCCGTCAAATGAAACCGCGTCGCCCCAGCTTTCAAGAAAGTTAGCCTCGTTGATGTGGCAGTCGGACTTCCCGGAGGTTTCGTCGAAATACTGTCCGAGGCGGATAACCTCTTCCACCTTGTCTTGAACATCAGCCCAATGCAGATCAACCGGAGCATTGTAAACCGGATTTCCACCTAGAATCACCAGAGTCTTAACATTATTTTGCCCGATTGCGTTGGCCAAATCGGAAAGGGAGCTAGCTTCGTTTTCGGGAGTATCGATGTAATTGACGGTGCTGCCCTGAGCCTGAAGGACTTCGTTCATGGCAATAACAAGTGCATGAACAGCTTCAGGCTGGTGGGGGCCGGCCACGATCAGGGAATGACCGGAATGGTCAACGAGATCCTTAGCACATTCTTCAATCCATTGAGGATCCACATCCAAGCCTTCGCCGCTGGATCTGAGCGAATCAATAGCCTGCTGACCGGCACCTGCTATCTCAAAAATGGCTGCAGCTATTAGAGATGTGAGTGAGGGAATTTCACTGGATGCAATGCGCAAGCGGTGGTCGGCCATACCACCGGTGATAGAGTAGTAGGACTCGGCCGCATACAGCCGATTCATCGATGGATGGTCGTCCTCCACCTGGCGTGCCTTGGAGAAATCGCGTGTGTAAACCAGGTGATTCGGATCGCTGTATAGGAAATCCGCTTCAAGCGACAACACTCGGTCAGCTTTAGTGAAATCGTAAATCGCACGGACGGACTTACCTAATACCTTGGCAGCGGCTTTATCCGGGTTGGACGTATCGATTGCATCATACTCCGCCCAGATGGCTTTCGGGAGTTTCGCTTTCAGTTGCTTGAGCTGTGCGGCGCGGGTCAGGGAAGGAATACCTTCGGCGAGGAAAGCCAGGCCTTCACCACCGTTTTCAGCATATTTTTTGGAAACAGATGTCAGGTAATCGGTGCGTTGTGCCTCAGTAAGCGAGCGGCCTGCGTGAACTGTTTTCTTGGAACGGTCGGGATCGTAGAGGTCTAGTAGGGCGGCCTGAGCATATTGGTCGGTGCTACCATTGCGACCTTCCAACTGATCATTGCCCTCGAGTTTGGTAGGACGGCCTTCGTGTGTTTCCGCTACCAGAGCTACCGGATCGTTCCGGTGTGGCATGGCTGAAGCGTAATACAGCGGTTTGCCGTGGATTATTTCTTCCGGCTGTTTGCTGTAAGGCATCACATATTTTTCGGGGCGACGGCAGCCTGCCAATCCAACACCGGCAAAGGCGAAGGATGCGGACATGACTTTCAGGAATTGGCGGCGGTTTACCCCATCCAATTCTGAAGCCCCTTCGGGAAACTCCCGATGCAAATACTCTTTAAAGCCATCTGTCTCCGCCAGATCATCCAGGCTCTTCCAATAATGAGGGCCTTTCAGGTCGGACTCGGTAGGTTCGGGGTGTTTAAGAAACTTATTCATCGGTGACATCCTGAGCAGCTGGTCGGTGGGTTCACCTTCCACTCCTCTTTCATTTTGTTTCCAAATTCCAGTTGAGCCTCCTTGCTATCCGGACGCCAGTCGAGGTTAA
>JAPUIL010000695.1 GCA_027297085.1 Verrucomicrobiota bacterium
GCCCGTTGGGCCGAATTGATGATTCAGCATGAGATTACGGTCTGGCATTCGGTGCCGGCCCTGCTGGAGATGTTTGTGAATCATATCAGCGATCGGGCGGATCTATGTCCGCAATCGCTGCGCCTGGTTTTGTTGGGGGGAGACTGGATTCCGGTGAATCTACCGGACCGGCTCAAAGCTATGGTAAAGGGCGTTCATATGGTGAGCATGGGCGGTGCGACTGAATGTTCCATGGATTCCACCATTTACGATATTGAAGCCCCATCCTCCAACTGGAAGAGTATTCCTTATGGTGTTCCGATGGCCAATCAACTCGCGTATGTTTTAGACTCTCGTTTCAATCCGCTACCAATCGGTGTTCCGGGCGAGTTATATTTGGGCGGCATAGGAGTAGGCAGCGGGTATTTAAATCGTGCCCAATTAACCGCAGAAAAGTTCGTGCCCAACCCCTTCAGTGGCGTACCCGGGGATCGCATGTACAGGACGGGTGATCTGGTCCGCTATATGCTCGATGGTAATCTCGAACTTCTCGGCCGGATTGACTTCCAGGTGAAGGTTCGTGGTTACCGGGTTGAATTAGGGGAGATCGCCTCCACGCTTTGCCAACATTCGGCTGTCAAAGAAGCACTCGTCGTAGCCAATGACATTGAGCAAGGGACGCCATCTAAAGGAAAACAACTTGTGGCATATGTCGTTCAGCAACTGCAAGGCAACGATGAGGGAGCTCCATCTAACCAATCGCAGACCGAACATATTTCGCAGTGGCAGCAGATCTACGCGGAAACATACAGCGAAACGAGTGACACACACGATCCAACATTCAACATTATCGGTTGGAATAGCAGCTACACTGGCCTGCCCATTCCCCTAGAGGAGATGCGTGAATGGGTTGATCAATCGATACAAAGGATTCTTGCTTTGCAGCCAACCAGAATACTGGAGCTCGCTTGCGGGACAGGTCTGCTGCTGTTCAAGGTGGCTCCGCACTGCGAAAAATATGTTGGCGTTGACTTCTCAAACGAGGGACTGAATTATATTCGCCAACAACTGGCAAGACCTGAACTGGATATGTCCCAGGTGACTCTCCTACAAAGAATGGCAGATAATTTTGAAGGAATCGAGCCGGATTCATTTGACCTGGTCATACTCCATTCCGTGGTGCAGCTTTTCCCCGGTATTGATTATCTCTTACGCGTTCTGGAAGGGGCGATAAATGCCGTGCAGCCGGGTGGTTTTATTTTCGTCGGCGATGTCATCAGCCTTCCGCTTCTCGAAGCTTTTCATACCTCCGTTCAATTGTTTCAAGCACCATCATGGGTTTCGAAAGCGGAGTTGCGCCAACGTGTTCAGAAGGCCATGAACAAAGAAGAGCAGTTGTTCTTGGACCCCGCTTTCTTCACAGCTTTGATGCAACATCACCCTAAGATTACCCAGATTGAAATTCAGCTTCGGCGTGGTCGCTTTCTGAATGAGATGACCCGCTTTCGTTTTGATGTCGTTCTCCATATAGGAGGAGAGATCGAAGCAAAGAAGGAAATCCAGTGGCTGGATTGGCAAGAACAAAAAATGACGATTTCGGCTGTACACAAACTTCTGACTGAGGCGGAGCCAGAGATAATGGGCATCGCAAGTGTTCCTAATTCGCGCCTCGCAGCAGAAGTTACTGTTGTAGAATTGCTGGCTAGTTCAAACGGACCGGAGACTGTTGAGGACATGCGCGCAACGTTGGATCAGATGACTCAAAACGGTTTCATCGATCCGGAGGATTTTTGGGCCATCAGTGATAAGCTGCCTTATGATGTCTCTATCAACTGGTCAACTTCAGTGAGCAGCTTTGACGTCCTGTTTCGTCATCGGATGGCTGGGTCGGCCAACTTGTCAAGGAGCAGGCCTCCTGGTCCCCATGGGAAAGTGAGTATTAAGCCCTGGAGTAACTACGCAAATAACCCGCTGCAGAGTGCGATGGCGCGCCGCCTGGTACCAGAGTTACGTACATTCCTTCAGGAGAAGTTGCCTGACTATATGGCGCCCTCAACGTTTGTCCTGCTTGATGCGCTACCGCTGTCGCCCAACGGCAAGGTGGACCGACGAGCTCTTCCGCCTCCGGATCAGACACGGCCTGAAGGGACAGCCGACTTTGTGTCTCCACGAAATCCGGTGGAGGAGGTGGTAGCCAGTATTTGGGCTGAGGTCTTCGATTTCGAGCAAGTTGGTATTCATGATAATTTTCTGGAAATGGGAGGTCATTCGCTTTTAGCGATTCAGATCATGAGTCGACTGCTCGATGTTTTCCCAGTCGAATTACCTCTGCGCTACCTATTTGCATCGCCCAACGTTGCTGAACTGGTCAAGCGTATCGAAGAAGCCGGGAACGACGCAGGAGTCGAAGTAATGGAGATAGCCCGTATGTTGATAAGTGTGGCCCAGCTTTCAGACCAAAAAGTGAAATCAATTCTTGCTGGTGAAGCAGACGATACATCCATATTGAAACAGCTTTAAGAATTTAATGGAGGTTTTGTAATGTACATGCTTTACCTAACACTTTCATCCCTGATGTTAGTTTGGGTAGATATGGTTTTTCTTTATATCGGCCCGGAGACATTAATGCCGTTGCTTTCTTTTCTAGCGGCTATCGCTGGTGTACTTTTGATGTTCGGCCGCCGGACAATGGCTCTGCTCCGAAAGTTCTTTGGATTTTGTCGCAATTTAATCCGTAGGTAATTTCCGAGGTACCGTGAAATCCCTGAACAAAGTCATTGTTATCGGTCTTGATGGACTCGAACCGAAAATTGTGTCGACCATGCTGGAGTCAAACGAACTCCCAAATTTGGCCAGACTGAGAAAGTTAGGCGGCTATTCATATGTCCGTACGACTTGTCCTGCCCAAACACCCGTAGCGTGGTCAACGTTTGCGACAGGCACAAATCCCGGTGGCCATGGTATTTTCGATTTCGTGAGCCGTGATCCTAGGACGTATCTACCGCAACTCGGCCTGAACCGTTACGAACAAACGAGCGCCCTATTGCCCCCGAAGGTTGTGAACTTGCGCTTCGGGACCTCGGTGTGGGAGCTGCTCTCCAAGGCGGGGATTCCATCGACCATTCTGCGTTGTCCATGTACTTATCCGCCGGATAAAATTCGCGGCCAGATGTTGTCGGGAATGGGCGTACCCGATTTACGCGGTGGACTTGGAACATCGACATTCTACTCGTCAAACAGGAGCATTAAGGCAAAGGCTAGCGAAAATGTCATACATGTTCATAAGGACAATTCCGGTACCATTACGACGCATCTTATTGGACCTCGGAATCAAAAGACAGGTTCTGACGCGGAGTTTGAAGTTACTCTCGATGTCGACACATCGGCTAAACGGGCTATTTTAAGATCGAGCGGCGAACCCAAAACCTTGGAAATTAGAGAGAAACAATGGAGCGACTGGTTGCGAGTGAAGTTCAAGACCGGGCCGCTTCAGTCCGTGCGTGGTATTGTGCGCTTTTACCTCCCGAAAATCGATCCGGTTTTCGAGCTCTACGCTTCGCCTATTAATTTTGATCCCAACGTCATGTCACTTTACCCGACAAGCACTCCACCTGAATATTCCAGGGATCTGGCAAAAGAGATAGGGACTTTCTACACAACAGGGATGGTGGAAGACCATACCGGGCTAAGCAACGGGCGTTTTGATGAAACAGCCTACCTGGAACAGTGTGAGATTGCACTGCGTGAGCGTGAAAAAATGATGCTCTATGAATTAGAGCGCTTTGAGCAGGGGCTTTTCTTCTGCCTCTTCGATACACCCGACCGCGTGCAACACATGTTTTGGCGGTTCCGTGAAAATGACCATCCGGCTAATAATGGCGATGCCACCCCAGAGATGAGCCAGGTCATTGAAGAGCATTACCGGGCCTGTGATGAAATCGTTGGCAGGGCTCTCGAGTATGCTGACGATCGAACTCTCTTTATTGTATTGAGCGACCACGGTTTCAACAGTTTTCAACGTGGCGTGCATCTGAACAGCTGGCTGCACGATAACGGCTTCCTGACTTTACGCAATGGAATTAAGCCGGGCGAAGAAAACGGTGATTTTTTTCCGAATGTCGATTGGAGCCGTACAAAGGCATACGCGCTGGGCCTGGGCGGTATTTACTTGAATCTTGAAGGTCGAGAAGAGAAGGGAATCATAGTATCACATGATGTGGATGCGACAAAGGTGGCTATCGCCAAAAGGCTGAGTGGTTTAACGGATCCTGATCGCGGCAAAATTGCTATTCGGAGTGTGGCCACTCGGGAAGACGTCTATAACGGTGCATACGCTGACATGTCACCCGATTTGTTGGTCAACTTCTCTGAAGGTTACCGCGTCTCCTGGGCCACCGGCTTGGGCGGTGTGCCCGAAGGCCAGTTTGAGGATAACGTAAAGAAATGGAGCGGTGACCACATCATTGATCCCGCTCTGGTTCCCGGGGTACTTTTTATGAATCGCAGCTTTCAGGGTGAAAGAGCAAATTTGCTGGACCTCGCTCCGACAATTCTTGCTGCTCTCGGCGTTCCAAAAGGTTCTGCCATGGAAGGAGATTCACTGTTGTACGATATGCCCACGAAAATGCACCATAAGTCCACAGACGCCAGCAAAACAGATAGTCCGAAGCCGCCCGGGGGTAGTTCAGGAGATGACGAAGAGACGATCCGCGAGCGACTCAAAGGGCTAGGGTACCTTTAAGAAGTCGCAATTTGACGAAGACGGTGATGCAAAGCTCTTTAAACACGCGATACACTCAACCGCAGCATGGGCCAGTTTGTCAAGCTAAAGGATTAACATGAAATCCCTGATTGTAATAATTGAAGCCACCAGTAGCTGACACCCGGAGGAAACAAGCATGAAAGAAACCATACTTTCCAAGTATGTGCACCGCGGGATAGATCATCTTTATGAAGACGATCCATTGCTTTATGGACTGCTGGATGATGAATACCATCGCCAAGCAAACGTTTTAACCATGGTTGCAGCCTCCAGTGTTGTCGACCCGTCAGTTTTGATTTGCGAAAGTATGGTCCCGGTGAATGTAACAGCCGAGGGCTATCCCGGCGCACGATTTCATGCCGGCTGCCGGGTCATCGATAAGATCGAGCAATTGGCGATTGATCGGGCTAAAGAAGCATTTAAGGCACAGTATGCCAATGTCCAGTGTCATTCCGCAACCACCGCAAACCAGGTTGTGATGTGCAGCCTGCTTAAGCCCGGAGATACTCTGCTTGGGATGGAACTCGATTCCGGTGGACATCTCACACACGGTTCCAAGGCCTCGGTATCCGGACAATATTTTGACGCGATAGGTTATGGTTTAGATGAAAACGAACATGTAGACTATGAGCAGGTTTACAAATTAGCCAAACAACATAAACCAAAATTGATCATCTGCGGCACGACGGCCTATCCGAGAGTCCTGGATTTTGAACGGTTCCGGGA